>NZ_JAKSYF010000138.1:0-128169 GCF_022829745.1 Methylobacterium sp. E-016 | reverse complement strand
GGTCCGCACGCTGTTTCTACTGAATGCGGTGACGGGTGACGAGTTCACCCAGGCGATCATCGCCCTGAACGCCGCGCGCGCCGCAGGCATCGAACGGGTCGTCTACCTGTCGGTGTTCGATGCCGACCGCGCCGTCAACGTTCCGCACTTCGCGGTGAAGTTCGGGGCCGAGCGCATGCTGGAGGCGATGGGCTTCAGCGCCACGATCCTGCGCCCGAGCTACTTCATCGACAACGAGGTCATGATCAAGGACGTGATCATGAACTACAACGTCTACCCCATGCCGATCGGGTCGAAGGGCGTCGCCATGGTCGATGCACGCGATATCGCCGAGGTCGCTGCGATCGAACTGATCCGCCGCGACCAAGCGTCGGGCAAGCTTCCAATCGAGACCATCAACGTCGTCGGTCCCGACACGCTCACCGGCGCGGACCTCGCTTCGATCTGGACTGAGGTTCTCGGCCGCCCGGTCGTCTATGGCGGCGACGATCCGAGCGGGTTTGAGGGGAACATGGCGACGTTCATGCCAAAGTGGATGGCCTACGAGATGCGTCTGATGGCCGAACGCTACGTCAGCGACGGCATGATCCCGCAGGTGGGCGACCGCGAGCGGCTGACCGGCATCCTCGGCCGCCCGTTGCACAGCTACCGCGACTTCGCTGCCGCACTCGTCGACCAAGGGACGGCAACCGCCTGAGCGTTCCCCTCTCTCGCGGCGACCGACTTGAACGGCAAGGCTCCGGCCTCGCCCCAAGCAGTGCCCGCCGCTTTGGGGCGCGGCCACCAGCGGGCGACGGCGGCTTCCCGCTTGATACGACCCAAAACCGATCGGACTGTTCACCACCCTTCTCAAACGTTCAGAGGCGTAGGGCTGGGGGATTGGGCGCGCTGCTCGCGGGCGTAGTGGATCGGCGGTCTGCCGACATGACGAGCGAAGGCGGTGCTGAAGGTGCTGGCAGACCCGTAGCCCACGCGCTCGGCCACCTCCGCCACGCCTGCTCTCTCGCGACCAAGCAGATCCTTTGCCAGCGCGATGCGCCACGCCAGGAGATACGCCATCGGCGCGACGCCGACCTCACGCCGGAACCGTTCGAAGAATGTCGAGCGCGACAGTCCCGCCTCGCGGGCCAGGGCACCGACCGTCCAGGGAACGGTCGGTCGCTCGTGCATCCGGCGCAGCGCGGCGGCCACGCGCTCGTCGGCGAGCCCGCGCAGGAGGCCCGAAGGCGCCGTCGGACCCGCGGTGGACCGGAGGGCCTCGATCAGCAGCACCTCCAGAAGCCGCGCCAGGACCACCTCGCGGCCGAGCCTGTCCGCCCGCGTCTCCTCGTTCACAAGGCCGAGCAGCATCGCCAATCGCCCGACGCCGCGCACATGGACGAACCGAGGCAGGAGCGACAGAAGCAGGTCCACATCGTCGGAGGCGAAAGTGCAGTGCCCCACCAGCATGCGCAGGTCGGGCGGCACCTCGGAAGGGCCGAGCCGGAACACGCCGGGGCCAACCTCGACGGGCGGCAGTGCCAGCCCCGCCGACGGCGCAACGAGGCTGGAGGCGGCGAAGGCGCTGGCGGCGGGGATCAGCACGAAGTCGCCGGCCGCAAGGATGATCTCCGCCTCGCCGTCGATCAAAAGGCGACACGCGCCCTCCAGCACCGCGGCGTAGAACGGCTGGCCGTGGTCGTCGCGCCGCACGGTCCAGGCGCCGCCGGCCAGGACCAACTTGGAGAACGAGGCGCTGGGCCGTAGCAACCCAACGACCTGGGTGAGCGGATCGACCATTTCGGACGCTCGCCAATGAAATACGGACGTGTGCCGGTATCACGTCCGGCAGAGCACTCCTATCACCCCGTGGTGCGTCACACGGGAGGTCCTATGAACACGATCCTCATCACCGGCTGCTCATCCGGCTTCGGCCTGGAGACGGCACGTCTGTTTCTCGACCGCGGGTGGCGGGTCGTCGCCACGATGCGCATGCCTCAGGCGGCCCTGCTCCCGGAGTCCGACCGCCTCACCGTCCTGCCGCTCGATGTGACCGACGCCGGCAGCATCGCCCGGGCATTCGCGGAGGCCGGGCCGCTCGATGTCCTGGTGAACAACGCGGGCGTCGGGCTGCTGAACGCCCTGGAGGGCCTGTCGATGGAGTCCGCTCGGGAGGTGTTCGAGACGAACACCCTCGGCACCATCGCCATGACCCAGGCCGTGGTGCCGCAGTTCCGGGAACGGGGCGCGGGGGTGATCGTCAACGTGACGTCGAGCGTGACCCTGCGGCCGCTGCCGTTACTGGCGGTCTATACCGCGAGCAAGGCGGCGGTGAACGCCTTCACCGAGTCCCTCGCCCACGAGCTCGTACCATTCGGCGTGCGCGCCCATCTCGTCATTCCCGGCCGATCGCCGGGGACCGCGTTCGGGGCCAACGCCCGCACCCGGATGGGGATGGATGTGCCCGAGGCCTACGGCGATCTGGCAGGAAGGGTCTTCGCGAACCTCCAGCAGGCGCCGGACGAGCTGACCCGGGCCTCGGACGTGGCCGCGGCGGTCTGGCGCGCGGCAACTGACCCGGCTTGCCCGATGCGCCTGCCGGCCGGCGCTGATGCGGTCGCCTGGGCGGCGGCCTGACACGAACCCTCGAACGTCTGCTTCCGCTACATGTTCGAGCGGAAGCAGACGGGCAGATATCCACCCCAAGCGGCCATTCGGCTTGCGACCCAACCGAGACGCTGCGGTGACAGTGAGCTTGCTCCGAAGCGGCCGTTCGTCTGATCGTACGGCCTGGCTTGGCCGCTAGTACGCGCTCGGGTCAAAGCTATCGCTCGGATGAGAATAAGCCCTCTGCAGCGCCTTGCTCATCGGTAGGTTCAGGTTGATGCTGTACGGCGGGATCGGCTGCGTGAACCAACGATCGTACAAGGCCCGGCCGCCGAGACCGGTGTAGAGTTTAGCCGTCGCTGCATTCGCGACCGCCTTGAACGCTAGGTCGTCTTTGCGCAGCATGATCCCATAGGGTTCAGGGTGCGACAGCGCCTCGGTCGATATCTCGAAGCCCGATGGGTCGCGCGAAGCTGCCACCAGCGCGGCTAGAAGCACGTCGTCCATCACGAACGCGACGGCCCGGCCGGTCTGCACCATCAGGAACGCCTCAGCGTGATCGACTGCTGGCAGGATCGTCAGCCCGAGCTTGCGCGCCGTATTCGCTTCGTTGATCTGCCGCAGGTTGATTGTGCCTGAAGTCGAGACGACGGTCTGGCCCTTCAAGTCCTCGATCGTGTGCAGCCCGGCCGACCGCTTCGACACGTAGCGCGTCGCAGTCAGGAAGTCGGTGTTGGCAAAGGCGACTTGGTTGTGACGCTCTGCAGTGTTGGTCGTCGAGCCGCACTCCAGATCAATCGTTCCATTCGCAATTAGTGGGATACGCGTGGCGGAAGTTACTCCATTCAGCCGGACCTCCAATCCTGGCATATCAAGCTTTTCCTTCACCGCATCGACGATGGCGTGGCAGATATCCATCGCGTACCCGATGGGCTTCTGATCCGCGTCGAGGAACGAGAACGGCACCGAGGCATCGCGGAAACCGAGCGTGATGCGGCCGGTCTCCTTGATCTTCCTCAGCGTACCGGTCAGCTCCTCCGCCGTGGCCGGCATCGAGGTCGCGACCCCGACGAACGTGATCACTGCGACAAGGGCCGCACGTCCACCTCTAAACATGTGTGTCTTCTCCTCAGCTGGATGGCTCGGTCCCGCCGGGTTCGTGCGGCGTTCGGGTGAGCTGGGCGGGTGCGTGATCGCGAGATCTGGCGGGTCAGACCACCGTGAAGACGGCTTCGACCTCGACCGGCACGCCGCGCGGTAGCGCGTTCGTGCCAACTGCCGTGCGCGCATGGCGACCGTTCTCGCCGAGGGCAAGGAGGATCAGATCCGACGCGCCATTCAGGACTAACGGCTGCTGCGTAAAGTCTGCGCGGCAGCGGACGAAACCGCCGAGGCGCAGGCAGTGCGCTCGGTCGAGGTCCCCGTCGAGGGCCGTGTGGACTTGGGCCAGGATGTTGAGCGCGCACAGGCGAGCAGCGGCCTGCGCCTGTTCGATTAAGACGTCTTCGCCGACGACGCCGAGATATTGCAGCTCGCCGCGCAGCACGGGCGTCTGACCGGTGATGAAGAGAAGCGGCTCGGCGCGCGTGAACGACACATAGTTGGCTGCGGGTCGGGACGGATCGGGCAGCGTCAGGCCGGCTGCTCGCAGGCGGGAGAGGACGGCGTCGCTCATTAGCGTCCAACCTTTGCGACCGCTCGAGCTAAGTCCGTCATCGGAGCGACCGCCCCGCCCAGCAGGCAGCCGATCGCCCGGTCGCCCGCGAAGCCGAGGCGCACCGTGATCTCGGACAAGCTGCCCATCGCTCGCCCCTGGTAGACGCGGATCGGGCGGTCGTTGGCGGCGATGGTGCGATCGTGAAGCAGGCCGAAGGCGAGCGCGGCGGCGGCAATGCCGGTGGCAGCATCCTCCGGATAGCCTGATGAACGCGGGAACTGCCGCGCTTCGAAAACGCGCGCCTCGCCGTCCACGATGGCGTAGGGGTACAGACCGGTCGAGCCGATCCGACGGCAGACAGCCTCGACAGCCACGGGGTCCGCAACGAGCGCGTGCAGCCTCTCAGGGTCGCGCATCGGCACGAGGGTCTTCACACGTGAGGTAACGGCGTTGTGCAGGGGCAGGTCCGCAAGGTTCTCGCGGCCCACGCCGAGCGCCGCAAGCACGTTGCCGGCCTGGTCTGGAGACAGCGGTACCGCCCGACCCGCCGGCTGCGTGATCTCAACGGAGACCGTACCGCTTTCGGCCGCGAACACGAAGCCAGCGACCGAACCGCTGGCGGTCGCAATGCGGACGGGCGATGCCGGCAGCCGTCCGTGTTTGGCCAGCACCCAAAGCGCGCCGACCGTGGCGTGGGCGCACATCTCCATCTCGTGATTGGGTACGAAGAAGCGGAAACGGAAGTCGTGCGTATCGTCTTCGGCGGGCAGAATAAACCCGCTCTCATGCCCGTGCTGGCGGGCGACCTCCTGCATCGCCGCAGGGTCGAGCCCAGCTGCGTCCATGACGACCGGGCATGGATTGCCGCCTGCGTTCTTGCAGGTAAAGACGTTGACGACCTCGACGCCTGCCATGACCATGAACCCACTGCCGCGGTTCCCTGACCGAACTCGGTGCCGGTTCAGGAAGTGCGGTTGGTTATGGCGGAGCCGTCCTGCGCCCGCGCGACCGTCCGGGCCTTATTGCGCGACCGTCCGGGCCATCGCGGTGGATCGTGCGCGGACATCGCGTGGTGCCAGCCCGTCTCGGCGTCGGAGCGCCCGCGCCATAGCTGATCCGCTCTCGAACCCAACCCGAAACGCGACCTCGTCGATCAGCAGATCGGTGGTCTGCAACAGCCGCCGCGCTTCGGCGAGGCGCACGCTCTGTTGGTACGCGCCGATCGACAGCCCGGTTCGCTCTCGGAACAGGCGTGTGATGTGTCGACGGGAGACGTTGAAGCGTTCCGATAGCAAATCGATCGACAAGGTTTGGTCAGCGCGCTGTGCGATGAACGCCTTCACCTCGTCGATCATGATGTGCGCCTCGCGTGAGCCAGCACCGAGCGGCTGACCCCTCTCTATCGCGGTCAGGCAGCGGATGATCAGTGCGGCCGAGAGATGGGCGCGGACGGCTGTCTGACCGATTGTATCGCCGGTCTCATCGCAGCACAGCGCCCGGAGGGCGCGGATATCTGGATTGACCGGGAACATCGAGCTGCTTCGGATCAGGGCTCGGACGCGGCTGAGCGAACCGAGTTGCCTCTCGATCTGCTGAAATGCCTCATCTCGAAGATACACGGCGACGTGGGTCTGGTTGGATCGGAGCGCTGAAGTGTCGTGCGGGTGCGAGGCGGGGATAACGGCGAAGCGATCCTGGGACACCCACATGCCGTCCCGCTGCGCTTCGTGCTTGAGGTTCAAAACGCCGAGGCAGGGCAGCAGCAGCATTAGGCCGTCGTGCCAGTGCCAGGGCTTGGCGTAATCGACGCCCCCACCGAGGAGGGTGATGTGTTCGTCGCAGCCAGCGATGACAGTCGAAGGGACTGCCGTTCGCCGGAGAAAGTCGAGCGACCTGAGCATGAAAGGACGCTACTGCAACCGAAGCAATCTGGCCAGGAATGGAGAGGCGTCGCGCCAGCGGCGAGCCAGAGCGAAGGGGGGCATTCAGCTCCGTCGCTGACGAAGAGTCGTCCTTCAGCTTCCGGGCAATGATGAACGCAATCGGTCGAGACGTTTGACGTCTGGGAAAGGGCGTGATGGGGCGAGGCCACAAAGTCCGCTTCGATGCTTTCGCGCTCGTAAGCGGACAGACAGGAAACCACTTTGAGCGGCCTTCCCGCTAGCGACCCAAGTCAGACTGTGGGTGAACTCGACACAATACGCAAAAGCGGACCCTACTGAAGTCATGATGCTTCGACCGGCGCAGCTTTGCCGTTGCGTCGCGTTCACCGGCGCGCTATCGTTGCGGTGTCGGAAAAGGCAGACTTGGTTTGGTAAGCCCAAGTCCTTTCGGTAACGAAAGCTTTGGTCTTTGGCTCCGTGCCGTAGATCCCCACGACGAACGAAGGACGCTTAAGCGCGTCCGGCTGTTCGTCCGTGCGGGTCTCAGGTTCGGGAAACGCTCCGGTCGAACATCGACATCGGAGCTCAACAATGCCCGCATCAACGACGCTCTATGATACGATTATCGCTGGAGGGGGCCCTGTCGGCCTATTCCTCGCCTGCGAGTTGTCGCTAGTCGGCTGCTCTGTCCTAGTCCTCGAACAAGTGCACAATCCGTCCTCACCCCTGAAACGTGCTCCCTTCGGGCTGCGGGGACTGTCGGTCCCGACTATCGAGAGCTTCGACCGACGCGGTCTGTTGGGCGAGATCGAAGCCCACGCGGCCAGCCGTGCCACGCCGGGGACAGCGCATTGGATGAAGCAGCCGCGCCGTCCAGGCGGCCATTTTGCCGGCATTCAGTTTTTTCACGACCAGATCGATACTGCGCGCTGGCCACATCGCCTTCCCAGCCCAGTCAGCAACTTGGCTGCGGATATGGCGAGCATCGAAGCCGTACTGGCCGCGCGCGCGGAGGCGTCAGGCGTTGAGATCCAACGCGGCAGGGGTGTCGAAGGCTTCGCTGAGACGGATGAGGGTGTTGTCGTCCAGGTAGACGGTCAAGCGTTCCGAGGTCGTTGGCTCGTTGGCTGCGATGGCGCCCGCAGCGCAGTGCGCAAGGCGGCAGGAATCCGCTTCGTCGGCACCGAACCTGAGTTCACAGGCTACTCCGTCCAGGCCGAGCTTGCCGGTGCGGACGCGCTTAAACCAGGCCGCCACTACACCGCGCAGGGCATGTACCTGTTTACGCCGCCAGGCACGATCGCGATGGCCGATTTCGACGGGGGCGCATTCCATCGCTCCACCCCGATCACGCGCGAACACGTCGAGGCGGTCATGCGCAGGATCTCGGGTGTCGATGTCACCGTGACCAAGCTCGAACTCGCCACCACCTGGACTGACCGCGCCTTTCAGGCGAGCGCGTATCGCAACGGCCGCGTGCTGCTAGCCGGTGACGCTGCGCACATTCATTCGCCGCTGGGTGGGCAGGGCCTCAACCTCGGGCTCGGCGATGCGATGAACCTGGGCTGGAAGCTGGCATCCACGATCCGCGGTGATGCGCCGGCGGACCTACTCGACAGCTATGAGCACGAACGGTATCCGGTCGGTGCACGCGTCCTCGACTGGTCGCGGGCCCAGGTCGCGCTGATGCGGCCGAGCCGAGGTTCGCGCGCGCTTGAAGCCATCATCCGCGACCTGATCGAGACGCTAGACGGCGCAACCTACTTCGCCGAGCGCGTATGGGGCGTCTCAATCCGCTACGATCTCGGCGACAGTCATCTGCTGGTGGGGTGTAGCGTTCCCGATTTCCTCCTGAGCGACGGGCGGAGGGCCAGCAGCCTGTTGCGCGAAGGCCGGGGCTTGCTCCTGGACTTCGTTCCCAGTTCGCCGCTTCGGGCGCTAGCAGATCGAGGAGCGGTAAGGATCGATTATGTGGCGGGGGACGTGCGGGACCGGCTGGGCTTGCAGGCCGTGCTCGTGCGACCCGACGGGATCGTCGCCTGGGCAGGTGACACCACGCCCGACGCGGCGACTATTGGCCAAGCTATGACGCGATGGTTTGGCGCATGATTGAGGCTGGTAAACTCGCTTGGACAATGTTGGCTTTAAGGCAGTTTCCGCTCTGAAGCCGACGGATTGCAAACCACCCAACCCAGTCATTCCAAGCTGCACCCTTAACCGGCACGCCTCGCGGAGGCAACATCTGCGCAGGGTGCATAACTTAGAGGCGTCCGGTATTCGACCGTTTTCTTGGCGCTTGATATGAGCCACACACCAAGGGCCTAAAACAGCCCCATCCGTGTCGGAAAACGCTACCCGGTATTCTTATGTCGTCAATTCCCTCCCGCATTGACGTTGATCAGTCAGCCTTTTGTCCGAGGATCTTAAGGGCGTCGGCTCTGAAGACCCCTTTAGAATCGACGTGTCGGTAGAGGGTCTGACGGGTGATCCCGAGTTCCATGCAGAGGTCCGCGACCTTAGTCTCGGGCTGACCCATTGCAGCCTGTGCGAGGCGAAGCTTGGCGGGCGTCATCTTCGGCTTGCGGCCACCATTGCGCCCTCTAGCGCGCGCTGAGGCAAGGCCAGCCTTGGTGCGCTCGATGATCAGCTCGCGCTCGAATTCCGCCAACGCTGCAAAGATCCCAAACACCAGCCGGCCATTGGCGGTGGTGGTGTCGATGTTGGCCCCCTGCCCGGTCAGCACCTTGAGCCCGATCCCACGCTTGGTGAGATCGTGTACGGTGTTGACGAGGTGGCGCAGGTCGCGACCGAGGCGATCGAGTTTCCAGATCGCGAGGGTGTCGCCTTCACGGAGCGCCTTGAGGCAGGCGTCGAGACCGGGGCGGCTGTCGCGTTTGCCTGACGCGTGATCCTCGTAGAAGCGATCGACTTCGACGCCGGCGGCGAGGAGCGCGTCGCGCTGCAGGTCGGTGGTCTGCTAGCCGTCAGCTTTGGACACGCGCATGTAGCCGAGCAGCATGGGGTGGTGATCCTGTGCGGGCGTGACGGGCCACGCGTCGTGAGGCGGTATGACAATCAAGGGTCCGGGAGCCACCGAGCTGCGGTGCTCCCCCGTTCGTGTCTATCACGCAAAAGAGCGATTGCGTGACAGACATGCACGAAACGATCGATCCCCCAGGATGTGTATCACAAACCGTCACATCATCTAAAATCCATCAATGTGCACGTGGCTTGAATATGTGACGCTTCAGCGCTCGGTTTATGGAGGCCGAGACCAACTGGCTCGTAACGACCCGTTTTACCGCAAGGCACTGAGGACATGGCCTAGACGTAAACCATCAGCACGGCCGGAATTTATCGCTCACCACATCATCGCAGTTGGCAAACTATGATGCCGTAGGTATGATTCTTAAAATCGGTACGGATAGGCGACGAGGCCATGGCATCGCAGGCGGTCAAGATCATTGATGGTGGCAAGCTGATTATTCCGGCTGCCTTCCGGCGCAAGCTCGGTATCGATACCGGGGATACCGTTGTGCTTGAACTGGGTGAGGATGGGCTCCACGTCCGGTCGCTTTCATCCGCAGTTCGCTTGGCGCAGGAGATCGTACGCGAGTTCGTACCCAACGAGGTCGATCTTGCCGACGAGCTTGTGGCGGAACGGCGGATCGAGGCCGAGCGTGAGTGAGCTCTTCGTTCTCGACGCGTCGGCCCTGCTGTGCCTGCTCAAGGGGGAACATGGTGCGGAGCGGGTGATCGCGAGCTTGCCGCGGGCCTGGGTCAGTGCGGTCAATCTCTCCGAGGTCTACGCCAAGCTGGCGGATGCCGGCGGTGCGGAAGTGCGTATCGCCCAGGCGATCGGTGGCTTGCACCTCCGGGTCGAGCCATTCGACGACACGCAAGCGCGTGCGGCCGGTATACTGCGGCCGATGACCAAGAACCTTGGACTGTCGCTCGGCGACCGTGCCTGTCTTGCACTCGCTCGGCAGCGGGGAGCGACAGCCTTGACCACCGATCGTGCCTGGACCGAGCTACCCGACACGCTTGGTATCGCGGTCGAGCTTATTCGCTGACAGTTTGGGCTAAGGATTGATCGAGCGATGCCGATCCGCCGGGAGCACCGCTTCTTCTACCCGATCGACTGGCCGCAACTCTCGGCCACGATCCGCTTCGGGCGGGCAGGCGGTGCTTGTGAGGGCTGCGGCCGGCCGCACGGGCAGACCGTCTACCATCTCGGTGATGGGCGCTGCTGGGACGCCGGTATTGGCGCCTGGCGCGATGGGCAGGGCCGTCCGCTGCGCAGCCTCCCAACCATCGAGGATCTCGGCCTCATCCGTACGACGCGGGTCATGCTGGCCGCGGTACACCGCGATCACGACACCGCCAACAACCTCGACCGTAACCTCGTGGCCTTCTGCCAACGCTGCCACATCAACCACGACCGCCCGGAGCATAAACGCCGACGCTGGTGCACCTTGTTCCGCCGTCGGGCTATGGGGGATCTGTTCCGCGGGCCCTACCCGACCGCGAACAGGTCGAGCTGAAGAGCCGATCCCTGCCGCCTGCCCCGTCGGCCACCCCGTGGAAGCGGCTTGATTGCCGGCAGGACTCCAGTCCCCCTGGCATGCAGTACGGCACCGATGATCCGACAGCCGTCGCCTGGGTGATACACATAGGCACGGCAGCCATCGGCGTGCAGGATCTCCTGGACCACCGCCTCGTCATCGGGACGGGACTGCAGGGCTTTCAGCAGACACATCAGCCCGAGAGAAGCGATGTTCGAGAAGTAGAACTCGCGCTGATACCCAGTCCAAACTTGGCGCTGTGCGCCGACGCTGGTTCGCGCGAACGGATTGTGGGGCGCAAACACCGTACCCGCATCCAGGACGAAGGCCGCGATCGCATCGCGGTCAGCGATATGCAGCGCGGTGCGGATTGATGCGGCGAGCTGGCGCTGAGCGATAGGCACGCGATCTTGTCCTCATACCGTCACGATGTGAGATCGGCCCGAGCTACGGCAGAGAGACGATCGATCCCGGTTCAGCGCGTTTCTCAAGAAAAAGAGCTCTAAAGGTTCAAAAAGAGCTCCGGCCACGTCTGTTTGACTATGTCCTTGCGAAACAAATCGTTTTACGAATTGCGTGATGCCACAGCTTGCAGGCGTGCCCACCTCCGAGTTCGAACTTCGGGTCCTGCGTCGTCCCCGCGAGGGTGGCGGGCGTATCGAGACGCAGCGCATTCGGATCGAGGCGAACTCGGGGGATCAGGCGATCGCTCAAGGAAGGTTTCTCGCCGAGGCGATCCTCGAGGGCTGGACCGGTGTGGCCATGCTCACCAACGACGCCGGAGCCCTGGTCTGGTCGATGCGTAGGGACATGCCGCCACCAGCAGCACCAGGCATGATCTGATTGCCGGCCACCGGCTCCAGGTCGGTGTGATGAAGGCCGGAGAGATGCTGGCTCGGTACCGAGGCCCGCTCGATGCGTAGCGTCCACAGCCGCCAGGGTGTCGCCAGCGGGAGAAAGTCAGCTTCGTCGAGCACGTGCTCGGCGTGGTCGCCATGCTGGACCACCATGCGGAACGGGACCTCGCCCGGCGGCCCGATGAGTACGATCGTCAAGGTGTTGAAGCCGTCGTGCAGCCACGATGTGACGTCGTGGTGGAAGCCATCCTCCGTTGGATCGAACCCCTCCAGCGCGGGCTGGGTTACCGCGAAGGTGTTGAGGCTGACCATAGCGCGGCTCCCCGCGCCCCACAGTGTAAGGCGCAGCCGCTCCCCGGCTCGAATGTGCATGACGTGCCCCGTTTCAAGGGCCAAACTGACTGGTCCGCGGGTTTTCCACAACGGGAACAAGGCGTGAACGGAAACGCTTCGTTAACCTTGTTGCTGGGGCGCTGCAGCACCTCTAGCCAGACGATCCGCCAGACGATCCGGCAACGAATAAACCGTGACGCGGTCGAGCTCGGGCTGTCTCGAGCAGAAAGCCAGCAAGCTCACGCTTCGTCAGGGTTGTTGCCGGCCGCCTCTGATGCCGCCTTGCGTCGCAACTGCCCCAGACCGAGGCTCTTGGCGAGTTCGGAGCGCTTGGCCGAGTAGCTCGTGGTCACCATCGGGTAGTCGGCGGGCAAGCCCCACTTGGCGCGATAGGCCTCCGCTGTCAGGCCACGCAGGGTCAGGTGCCGCCGCATCGTCTTGTAGCCCTTGCCGTCCTCGAAGCTGATGATCGCATCCGGGGTGATCGACTTGCGGATTTGGGCGGGCGTTAGTTTCTCGGGCTCGGGCGATGCAGCGGGCTCGTCACCGCCGAGGTGGCTCAAGGCGGCATGGACGCTGCCGATCAAGCTCGGCAACTCGCTAGCCTGGATGTGATTGTTCGAGACATAGGCTGAAACGATGCCAGCCATCATCGCGATCACATCGTCGTCTTCAGCCACCATTGTTTCATCCACCATAAATTACATCTCCAACCTGCCAAATAATACCTTTTGTCATAGACGACGTCCGCCAAAATAACAAGTCGCCATCCTGCAGTTACTGCGCCGGAATCTGCTGCCATCGATAGTACAGCAATCTGTTAACGATCTTGGGCTAGGCGATGTTAACACTCATGGGGACGGGCGATGCGGGTTCTGCTGATCGAGGACGATACGGTGGTGGCCCAGAGCATCACGTTCATGCTCAAGACGGCCGGGCTCAACCCCTTCGTCACCGATCTCGGTGAGGAAGGAATCGATCTCGGAAAGCTCTACGATTACGACATCATCCTGCTCGACCTGAACCTGCCTGACATGTCGGGCTACGAAGTGCTGCGCAGCCTTCGCCTCGCCAAGGTCAAGACCCCGATCCTGATCCTGTCGGGCATGGCCAGCATCGAGGACAAGGTGAAGGGTCTTGGCTTTGGCGCCGACGACTACCTTACCAAGCCGTTCCACAAGGACGAGCTCGTGGCCCGCATCCAGGCGATTGTTCGGCGCTCACAAGGGCATGCCGAAGCCGTGGTCACGGTCGATGATCTCACGATCAACATTGACAAAAAGTTCGTCAAGGTCGCTGGAACCTCGATCAATCTCACGACCAGGGAGTACCAGATGCTGGAACTCCTTGCTCTGCGGAAAGGGACGGCGATCACCAAGGAGATGTTCCTTAACCATCTCTACGGCGGCATGGACGAGCCAGAGGTGAAGATCATCGACGTGTTCATCTGCAAAATGCGGAAGAAGCTCGCCAACGCCAGCGGGGGCAAGAACTACATCGAGACCGTCTGGGGCCGCGGCTACGTGCTTCGTGAAGGTGCGTCCGAGATGCGGGCCATGGCGAGCTGAAGCGCCAATCCACAAGCTTCATGTTGTCTGCCACGAACCTGATCCGCCTTGCACCACGCGATAGCCGCCGCGCTCCGGCTCCTGGCTTTGGCGCTCAACGATGCGGATGGGTTTGGTCCAACAGCGTTTAGACCCAATCAGATAGCATAGGACCATCGCGTGGCGGTCCACATGAGCCCGCTCGATTTTCGTGCCGTCGATGCAATGGCTTTGCGATACGGACAAGTCGTGACACTCCTCCGCGATGAGCAGCTTGCATAGACTGATCGGAACCATCGCCCGACACCGCCCATCGCCGGGCATTCGCTACGGCGTACCGTTGCTGCTCGTCACGTTCATGACGTTCGTGCGCTTCCTAGCGCCGGCCTATATCGCTCCCTTCCTCCTCTACATCCCCGTTCTGTTGGCGGTAAGCCTCGCCTTCGGCCGGGGGGCCGGAACGTTGGTTCTCACGCTCTCCACGCTGATCGCCACTTGGTTCTACACGCGCGACGGGAGCCTCGACGGTGTCGATGTCTCGCTCCTGTGTCAGTACGTGTTGATTGGCGCCGTCATGATCTGGATCTGCGACTCGCTGCGTCGGTCCGTTGTGCAGAACGAGGCGACGCTGGAGCGCCTTGACGGTGCGAACCGCACCCTTGTTAGCAACCAATCGGAATTGACCGCTGCTAATGCTCGGGCCGAGGCCGCGAAAGAGGCTGCCGAGGAGCATAGCCGGGCCAAGAGCCGGTTCCTAGCCAACATGAGCCACGAGTTGCGCACGCCGCTATCCGCGGTGATCGGCTATTCCGAGATGCTCGAGGAGGAGGCGGAGGAACTCGGCCAGGACAGCCTCCTCAAGGATCTCGGCAAGATCAAGTCGAACGCCCAGCACCTGCTCGGGCTGATCAACGACGTGCTCGACCTGTCCAAGGTCGAGGCCGAGAAGATGGAACTCTACCCCGAGGACATCGACGTCACCACCTTCGTCACGGACGCCGCCGGTACGGTGGAGGCGCTGGTCGCCAAGAAGGGCAACGTCCTCGCGTTGGACGTGGTCGATGACGTAGGCCGGGCGCGCACGGACGCGACCAAGCTGCGCCAGTGCGTGTTCAATCTTCTGTCGAACGCGGCCAAGTTCACCGAGGGCGGCACCATCACGCTGACGGCGGCCCGGGAGGTCAACGTGACCGGCGACTGGCTCCGTTTCACGGTGCAGGACACTGGCATCGGCATGAGCCCGGAGCAGGTCGGGCGCCTGTTCGAGCGGTTTACTCAGGCCGACGAGAGCACCACACGCAACTATGGCGGCACCGGCCTCGGACTGGCTCTAAGCCGCGCCTTCGCCCAGTTGCTCGGCGGCGACATCACCGTCGACAGCGTCGAGGGCGAGGGGACGAGCTTCACCCTCCGCATCCCGGCGGCGGCCCCCGAGCAGGTCGTTGAGGCGGCACCGGCGGCTCCCGAGAACCAGATAACGGTGGGCGACCTCGTGCTGGTCATCGACGACGAGGCCAACCAGCGCGAGCTGATGACCCGGTTCCTCGAACGCCAACGCTTCGCTGTCCGCACTGCGGGGGACGGGCGCACTGGGCTCGACCTCGCCAAGTCGCTCAAGCCACGCGCGATCCTACTCGACGTGATGATGCCCGAGATGGACGGCTGGTCGGTGCTAGCCGCCCTGAAGGCAGACCCGGAGACTGCAGGCATTCCCGTGGTGATGGTCAGCTTCGTTGCCGACGCGGCGCTGAGCGCCTCGCTCGGTGCGGTTGAGGCGGTACCGAAGCCGGTGGACTGGGCGCGCCTCCGGACGATCCTTGACCAGTTCCGGGCGGCCGACGGCGACGTGCTCGTGGTCGACGACGATGCTGATATGCGCCACCGGCTCCGGACGGTGCTTGAGCGCAACGGCTGGACCGTCCGCGAGGCTGGGAACGGCTGCGAGGCGCTCGAACAGGTCCGGCACGGCGTGCCACGCCTCGTGCTGCTCGATCTGACCATGCCAGTGATGGACGGGTTCTCGTTCCTCGATCGGCTCCGGGATTTGCCCGGCTGTACCGAGGTGCCGGTAGTAGTGTTAAGCGCTCGCGACGTCACCGCGGCCGAGCGTGACCGTCTGTCCGGGGCAGATCAGGTGCTGCGCAAGGGCGACACCAGCCTGCAGGACATTGCTACCGAGCTGCGCAAAATCGATAACCGCCAAACCGACGCTGTCGAACAAGATGCAGCAGGAGCGCCTTGTCGAATTTGAGAGTATCACCTTCTTTAATGCCCTGTGACATGCCGCGCCGCCCACTCGTCCGCCGTCAGTTCCGGGCCGGTGACGCAGACCACGCCGTTCGTGACGATGCCGAGGCCATCGGCGACCCACGCCTGCCAGTCCTCGACGCGGATGCCAGTTCCGAGGCATGAAGGACGATCGGTGAGGACCGCTGTGGGAGCGCCGGCACCAGCCCGCCTTCAGTTCATCCGGCCAGCGGCACGCTCCTCGGCGACATAGCCGATGAACCAGTCGAGCTGTTCGGCGAGGCTGTGGCCTTCGAGGCTGGGTGAAGCCCGGAACGCCTCTGCGGCTCTGATAACGGCTCGGAGTTCGTTGCGAAGGCTGTCCAAGCTTGGATTACCGGCGTCGGAGCAAAGACGGCCTACATCACGCCAGGCTCACCGTGGGAGAATGGCTACGCTGAAAGCTTCAACGCACGGCTTCGCGACGAACTTCTGAACGGCGAGATCTTCTACACACTCAGAGAAGCGCAGGTCGTCATCGAAAGCTGGCGACGTTACGACAACGGCGTGCGCCCGCATGCATCGCTGAGATACCGGCCGCCGGCCCCGGAGGTGTTCGTGCCAGCCTTCTCAGCTTGGCCGGCGGCGCTCGCCCGACCAGCTCCGCCGGCCAAACTACCCGTGGCGGAGCGGCCCACCGTGCACTAACTTTACCCTTGGATCACCTCGTGGGGTCCGATCATCTGGCCTTGCAACACCGGCTGAGGATCAGTTGCCGATGGGGGCGCGCTTCATGCCGAAGCCGTTCTCGGACGAGATGCTGGTCAATGCCACGCAACGGATCATATCGGCGCGCGGCATTGGGCTGTGAAGGTCGCCTCGTCGGTTAACCGATCGAGGCGACACCGAGCTACACTGCTCAGGCAGTCGCGCGACCAGGCCGGCCCAAGCCGATGTCCCTTGCAAGCTGAGAGCGGGCTTCCGAGTAGCTTGCAGTGACCATCGGGTAGTCCGACGGCAGGCCGAACTTCACCCTGTAGCTATGTGGGTCGAGACCGTGTCTGCTGAGATGACGCTTGAGCGTCTTGTACCGCTTGCCGTCAATGAAGCTGATGAGGGCGTCCGGCGTGATGGATTTTTTGATCTGTGCCGCGGTCGGCTGCTCGATGCTCTCAGCAGGAGCGCTGGTGCCCGCAGCTCTGGTGCCGCTGTAGAGGGTCAACAGAGCCTTATAAACGCTGCCGATGAAATTCGGAAGCTCAGAAACGGGGATGGAGTTGGTCGCGACGTAGGCGGCTACGATTTCGCTGGCCAGTGCGAGCGTTTCGGAGTTCTGACCCGAGTTTTCTTCAGTCACTTAGGTTGTCCTTCGAGTTCCCCTCTCGCGTGAGATCCTTCAATCTTCGTGTCAATTCAAGGCACAGCTTACGTTATATCGCGCGGGCCTGCTACGATCTATACGCATGATCTGCGAAATCGGTTCGGGAAAGTGATCCGGGGCGTCCCTGTGGGCGGCCCCGGCTCTTGCCCATCGCTCCGCGGTAGCGATGGCATCAGACGAGATGCGTCTGGCTGTTCCCGGTCGCCGAAGCGTTGGGGTCGAGACCGTCTGGCGCTGCTATGCTGGCCGTGTTGGCGCCGAGCAGGGGGCCGAGTGTCAGGGTCGCGCCGAGGATGAGCTTGTTCATGGAGAAGGGTCTTCTACGGCATCATACCGTAGGACCGGAACAGAGACCGTCACGCCAAGTTCCTGCGTGAACGTGCTTTGGGGTGTTCTCGCGGTTTTATGAGGACACCCTATCGGCTTCAGTATTTTCCGCCAAGCTATCACTTGACGATCCGGCGGAGCATGTAGAGCAGTAAGCCTCCTTTTGTGGAGGAGACGACCTTGGACGAACAAGTCGAAACTCAATCGACCGATTTCATCGAACTCGCTGCCGACCTCGTAGCGGCTTACGTGTCGAACAACCGGGTGTCCGTATCAGAGCTACCTGGTGTGATTGCTTCCGTGCACGCGGCCATGTCCGGCCTAGCCAACGCAGCGCCCGCCGAGCCCGCAGGCCCTGAGAAGCCGACGCTGGCACAGGTCCGCAAGTCGATCACGTCGGAAGCGCTGATATCCTTCATCGACGGGAAGCGCTACAAGACGCTCAAGCGCCACGTTACCAAGGCCGGCCTGACGATGGAGACCTACCGCGCGCGCTACGGCCTGCCGTCGGACTACCCTTCGACCGCCGCAAACTACTCCGCTCAGCGTTCCGAGCTGGCGCGCTCCCTCGGCCTTGGCCAGCAACGGCGCAAAGCGGCTCCTAAGGCCGCTGACGCTGACGAGACGGTCTCTGAGGCACCCAACTCCCCCAAGGGCAAGCCGAAGGCCGCCAAGGCCGCCGCGAAAGGCCGCGGGCGGAACGAAGGTCGCTGAGACGGCCTAAGGCCGCTCAGCGCCCCGTTCCGGCACACTGCGGCGCCCGTCGCGGTGATGAGACCCTAACCAAACGCCGCCATCCTGCACCCGGGCCAAGTTGCGTATCGGCCGAGCTGGTGAGATCCGGGGTTCCCCCGTCCCGTGAGCAGATCGGGACGGGGCCGAACCGTTCGACCGTCCAAGAAGCCTTCGGATGCCACCTCAGGATAGAACGCTCCTCACCGACGAAGCCCTCGATCAGTTCGCGCGCCGGTGGTTCGCGGACGTGCGGGCGGAGCATCCCGAACCGCGCTTGAGCAGTGAGCAGAGGGATGCAGCTGGCGGAGTTGGAGCCGGGGCGCTCGATTGGCTGTTCAGCGACGATGACGGCGACGCCGCCGGGGCTGACGGCGGCGATTAAGGATGTGCGGATATCGCCGTCCTCAGCAGTCCCCCGCCTGAAACCGGGTACGACCTTACGGGTTGAGGAAGCGTCGCCGTTCGACGGCTGAGGCCTCTCCCATGCTCCTGATCGTATCCCTCGTGGCTGGCACCTTCGCGCTCGCCGGTTCCTTCTCGTTCATCGCCATCATCGCGGAGTGAGGCGGATGGCGCCCGCCAGCCCGTAACCGGGCGGCGGGACCGAACTAGGCGGCGTAGAGCGTAGCGAGCTCGACGACGTCGCAACGAATGCTCAGCGCGCTCCGGCGGCGCCCGTCGATGGGGTGCTCATGCCCGACGAGCTAGCGCCCGGCGAACCGGTCCCTGTGCTCATCCCGTTCGCTCCCGGGGCCGTCATCGGCGTAGAGCCCGTGCCGCCGCCGGCATTCGCGCCACCGGGAGTAGCGAGTTCCTTCGGCTGACTCGTGGCCGAACCGCCGGTGCTGCTGGTCCCCATCCCAGTTCCGGTCGTGCCGGAGGGGGCGGTCGCTTGCGCGAACGCAGCGCCGGACAGAGCCAGAGTGCACGAGGCGGCGAGTGCGAATGCTCTAATCGACATAAATGTTCCTCACGCTGCGCCAATACCGGCGCGTTGATGCTAAGACCAAACGTGCGCGAGGTTGCTTTTGTTCAATAATCTGTGTGCTCGTGATTGAGCCTTACCCGCCTTGTAAGCTCTCGGCGAATTCGTCCGGCACCTGGCCGAACTGACCTAGGATCGTTGCGCTCTTAAGCTAGCCGGTCTCGTCGTCGGCCACTACCTTCAGCGCCGTGGTGCCAGGCATCAGGCCGGCCAAAGTTTGGATCCCGCCGTGAATCTACAGGCAAGGCAATGACCTATCAAATATGTCCCGCCAGGTTGACCTAAGCGACCGGCTGATAGTCGAGCGCCGGCAGAGCAGCACCGCCCAGGGGGGCACCGTGCGGCCTAGCCGGCGCCGTCGCGAACCACTCAGCGCCGAGCCGAATTACCTTTGCTCTCGTCCTGAATGAAGAGGACGGCATGGCCAACGATCTAGAGGGCTTAGAGACCGGTGAAGGCGTAGCGTGGCGGTCGTTCTACCGGGGCGTTCTATCTTTCCGTAGCGTGCCCTTATGCGAATGGGCCGCCGCCGCAGCCGTCACGGTGAGCGTCTGCTATGGAGGAGCGTCAGCTGCTCGTTGAATAACCGGATTAAGCGCAAAGCCGAATGTCGGTTTTGGGACCAGGATTGGGCTCGGTGCAGGTACAACGGCCGTGAGACGCCGGATTGATAGTCCGACCCTGGAAATTATCTCGCGACTTCAATGATATAGGTGTTCGCAGTTTCATTCTGTCTGGCGCGCCATTTCCGTACAGAACTGCGAGCACCGGGTGCGATGTGAGCATCGCGGCCCGCGATGACGGCTTCGTGGTGCGCCTCGTCCCCATCGATCCGGATGACATCGCCTTCGACGCGATCGACGATCGCCTGAAGCCAGGCCTTGCGGAACCGGATCTCACCGGGCGTCACGGTCTCGCGCATCGGCGCCCGGTGTTCGGTCCCGGCATTTGGCCGATCGGATCTGACGTGAAGCGGTCGTTCTCGGCGGACCACCCTTGCAGATGGCCTCATGGAAGCGCGACCGCTCGAGCTGGTCGCCGCCGACCACCGGCCGTCGGCCGATCCCGCAGCGCTGCCGTCGAGAACCTGGCCCATGGGGTGCCCATCCACGCGGACGTGAGGATGACGCCGCCAAGATCTCGGATCCAACATGCGACGATACTTGATGAAGAGCCATGCCCCAGCCTTCATCGGCAACCGGCTAAGTGTTGGAACCGCCCGTTGCGACGACATCCGCCCGCGGGATGCGGTCTGCCGATCCTCGCGACAGGCGCCGGCCCAACCGGATCATCGGGCGCTCGATGCGCATGTAGACCATCCAGGAGACGACCAGCGTCGACAGCGTGCAGATCGCCATCGTCAGCGCGTCCGGCATCGATCCCGTCAAAGGCATCAAGCGATAGATGGCGACGTTCACGCTCCCGTGAAGGAGATACATGGCGTAGCTGATCAGCCCGATCCGAGCGAGCAGCATCGAACGCGGGCGACGCGCCCGAACGGCGATCCAGAACGTGGCCACCGCGAGCGCGTAGGCGCTCATGACGGGGATGCGTCCGTCGATGACGAACAGGTCGGCACGCGCGAGCGAGTAGTCGGCCACCAGCAGGACGGCGCCCCCCTGCGCGAGGACGAGGAGGAGTACGGCCTCCATCGCCCCCCGGCGCCGCTCGACCATGCCGAGGCGCAGCAGAAGCCCGACGAACAGCCAGGCGAGGTGAAGCCCGAGATACTGCACGGGCAGGTTCGCCAGCCCGTGGATGCGCAGCGTCACGGGCAGCACGGTGGCGGCGATCAGCCCGAGCGCCACGGCGAGAAGCACGCCGACCCGCCGCAACGCGCCCGCCGAGAAGAGCAGCGCGACGAGGAGGTAGAAGACGAGCTCGACGAACAGCGTCCAGTGGATCGGCGACAGCCAGGGCTGCCCGAGGATCGTCGGCGCCATGGTCATGTTCGCGAGGACGGTCGCCGTCGCCGGCGGCTCACCGGAAACCCACGCCGTCGCCGTGAGGACGGCCAGCGTGAACGCAGACGCGATTTCGAGATGATCCATTCGGGTCTCGACGGGAAGACAGGTCGGTCGCCATGCATGAGCTCTCTCGATGGGTCGGCCGCCTCGGCTCGGTGGTGCTCGCCGTCCTGGCGGTGATCGCGGTGGGATGTTCCGCCCACGCGCAGGACGCGGTCTATCGGATCTCGTCCGGCGACAAGATCACCCTGTCCGTGTTCGGTCAGCCGGAGCTGGCCGGGGACTACGTGGTCGGCGGCGATGGCAGCATTCTGCTTCCCATCGTCGGCGACGTCGCGGTCGCGGATCTGACGCTGCCCGAGCTTCAGAAGCGTGTGACGGAAAGGCTCGCCGACGGCTACTTCCATCAGCCGGTCGTGAGCGCCCGGATTTCCGAGATGCGGCCGATCTACGTGATGGGCGACGTCAAATCCCCGGGAAGCTATCCGTTCCGCTACGGTGCCACCGTCCAGAGTGCCATCGCCCTGGCAGGGGGATATGCGCTGCCCGAGCAGGCGCAGATCGGGCTGCGCACGGAGTTTCTCCTGGCCGAGGAGCGCGTGCGAGCGCTCGAGCTGACCCGCCGTACGCTCCTGGTCCGCCGCGCTCGCCTGTCGGCGCAGCTCAACGACGCGCCGAGCTTCGCGCTTCCCGCCGAGCTGACCGAGGACGATGGGACGCGCGCCCTCCTGAAGGCGGAACGCGAGATGCTGGAGACCCAGCAGAAGGCTCTGAAGGCCGAGGTCTCGCTGCTCGAGGAGCAGAAGCCCCGGCTCGAAGCGGAAATCGTGGGAAACAAGGCCCAGTCGGCTTCCGAGCAGGTGCAATTGAACCTGATCCAGGACCATCTTGGCGACTACAACAAGCTCATGAGCGACGGTCTCGCGCGGCGCTACACCGGGATCGAGCTCAAGCGCGAGGAAGCGCGCAACAAGGGAAACATCGCGCGCCTCTCCTCGGAGCTGGCCCGTCTCGAGCTGGGCATCGGCGATCTCGCCGTGCGCGTGCTCGACACGCGGAACACCTACAAGCGGCGCGTCATCGTCGAGTTGCAGGAGCTGCGCTCTCGCCTGGCCGAGGTCGAGACGAGCCTCCCCACGGCGCGGGAGGTCCGCGAAGCGCGCATCCAGCAGGGCGGCACCCTCGGCATCGCCACGTCGCAGGAATTGAGCCGCAGCGCCTTCGTCACCCGGCGCCAGAACGGGAAGGCGGAGACCGTGCGCGTGACGCTGACAACGGTCCTTGCGCCGGGCGAGATCGTCGAGATCCGCCGGGACGGCGCAGCGTCGGATGCCATGGCGCAAGGCGGCGCAAGCAACGGCGTCGCCGCCAATGCCACGGCCTCTGACCGCGCAGCGCAACGCCCGACCACATGGACCTCCGCGGATCCGACCGACAAGTACCCGGGCGCTCTGCTTCGATAACCGATCGGCGCCGCGGGCATCGTCCGACCGCGTACCCGGCCCGACCGCGAGCGGCGCCCCGGAAGGCGCCACCGATGCCAGACCACCGTGCGGCCGAGCGGAAGCTCTACGCCTCGAAGACCATCCGACAGCCTTCAACGACGAGGACGACATGAACCAGTTGCCGCGGTTCGATCCCCACCTCAGGGAGACGAGCGTCCGTGATCACTACGACGGCGTCGCGCAGTCGGCGATCAAGATGATCTTGCGTCGCCGCCGGCTCATCGGGGTGGCGCTGGTGGCCGGGTTCGTGATGGGCATCGCCGGGCTGATCCTCATCAAGAAGACCTATACCGCAGACGCCTTGATCCAGCTGACCTTCAGCCGCGACGAGCAGACGCGGACGGGATCATCGGCGCAATCGACCGGAACGGCGGTCGAAGCGTCGGCCCTCGTGGAGAGCGAAGCGCGCCTGCTCCGCTCCAGGGCCGTCGCCCGCCGGGTCGTCGCCCGCCTCAACTTGGCGGCAGATCCGGAGTTTGCGCCCGCGACCCCGTTCATCCTTCGTTTCGAAAGCTGGCTGCCCGACAATCTCCGCACCATTCGCCCTTGGCAGACGCCGTCCTCGGACCAGACGTTTCGCGAAGACCTGATCGCGCACGCACTTCTTCAGGGGCTCTCCGTCACCAACGACATTCGGTCCTACATCATCGGCGTTTCTTATGCTTCGGCCGATCCGGAGCGATCAGCGAAGATCGTCAATGCGTTCCTGGACGAATACATCAGCAACAACATGGAGACCGGCGTCAGGGCTGCCCAGCGGACAAGCGACTGGGTCGCCTCGCAGATCCGTCAGACCCGCGCGTCGCTCGACATCGCCGAGTCGGCCGTGAACGCGTATCGGCGCCAGTCGGGATTTCTCGAGCTGTCGACCGACGGCGGAATGCCACAGCAGCAACTGCAGAACCTCTCCGCCCGTCTCGATGCGGCGACCGCTTTGCGCCTGGCCGAGGAGGCGAGGGTCGCACACGCCAAAGAGGTCTTCGTCGCCGGAGGCGTTCCGTCCGCGGAAGACCTCGCCGGTGCTCCGGTGATCCGGGAACTCCTGGAGAACCGCGAGAAGCAGCGGAGGGAACTGGCGGAACTCGCCCTCAACGGACCGAAGCATCCCGGCCTCTCGCGCGCGCGATCCGCGCTCGACGACACGGAGACGCGCCTCCACGCGGAGATCGAGGGAGCGATCAAGGAATTGGACGGCCGCTTGAGATCCGCCGCCGACGCGGAGGCAGCGCTCGCGGCTCACATCAGGCAGACCAAGGACACGGCGATCGACTCCAAGAAGCGCGAGACCCAGCTGAAGAGCCTTCAACTCGACGCGACCTCGTTGCGTGACAGGCTGAAGGTGCTCACCGAAAGTTATGCCCAGGCCATCGCCGCAGCGGGCCTGGCGTCCACCAGCGCGCAGGTCGTGATGCGGGCCGAGGCGATCCCGCTTCCCTCGGGACCGAACCCGGTCGTGATCTTCGCCGTGGCGATGCTGGGCGCGACGGCGATCGGGATCGGCGGCGCCTACCTGCTGGAGAACCGGCACGACGGCCTCCGCTCGGAGGCCGAGCTGTCGGCCGAGACGCAGACGCCGTGCCTCGGCATGATCCCCGACCAGCCGAAGCGCCCGAAGCCGAGCGACAAGCGCCTTTTCGAGGAAGCGATCCGGTTCCTGGCGGCCTCGATCGACGTGCAGACCGCCGCCGCCTTCGGCCGCGTCCTCCTCATCACATCGTCGGTTGCCAAGGAAGGCAAGTCGGACGTCGGCCGCGCCCTGGCGACCGAGGCGGCCAGGAACGGCGGGAGAGCCCTCATCGTCGATGTCGCGTCGCGGTCGACCGAGGAAACAGGCACCCTATCCCTGCCGCTCGATGCGGCGGTGAGCGACCCTGATGCCTTCCTGAGGGATTTCGCCGACGATCCGGTCGTCCGTTTGGCAGCGCCACGCTGGATCGCTTCCGACGATCTCACCTGCATGCGTCTCGCAGCCTTCATCGAACGGGTGAGGTCCTCGTTCGAGATCATCATCCTCGAAGCTCCGCCGGTTCTGCAGTCGCTCGACTTTCTGCCGCTCGCAAGGCTGGCCGATCTGGTGGTTCATCTCGCCCGGTGGGGCACGACGCCTCGGGAGACCATCGCGGCCGCCTTCAAGCGGTTCGATAGCCTTTCGGTTCGCGTCTGCGGGACCTTGATGACCCACGTCGATCCAGCGACGAACCAGAGCGCCGGCAGGAGCGGTCGAGGCGCGTCGTCCTGGGACCGAAGGGACTCTGCCGCGAAAGGGCCCTTCCTCGGCTCCATCCGCTCGGCGATGAAGCGCACACGGGCTTCGCAGCTGCTGAAACACTGAGGATTCCGCGCTGCCCACGCGAAGGACGGCACGGCGTCGACGACCGTTCCGCGAGGCCGGTCGCTCTCCACGCCGCGAACGTCCGCGAGGCGAATGCCCCGGCCCCCCGCACCGTCCCCGTCGCCCTCGACCGCGACGGACCGGGCATCCATGGTGCCGCTTCGACCTCGGGCCTCCACCGGACCGGGCGCTCATCCGCGGCGTCTCGACCGGCCCCGACAGGGCGGATGGCGATGCCGGACCGATCCGACCTGTGCCGTCCCAGGGTCCCGGCCGACGAGGGCGACCGCGTGCCGGGCCCGGCTCAGGGCGCCCGGCAATTCATCGCATCGGCGGCCTCGGCGACGCTGAGCGACCGCCGGCGAACCTCGAGCGGGACGTCCGGTCGTTCCGATACCGCCGTCGCCTCGCGCCTGAGTGCCTGGTCGCACGCGCACGAGCGGTGCCCGGCCGCATCGTAGCAGGCGTCGTGGCGCTGGCAGGCGGCGTCGAGGGCGTCGGTCGGCGGCAGGTCGGCGCCGCGCTGGCCCGCACCGCAATAGTTGCCGTGAAACAGTTCCTTGCCCGTGAGCACGTTCGCGAGGTCGCCCTTCGGCGGCGGCGCCTCCTGCGGCGTGCCGCTCGGGTTCAGGTCGTTCGCCGGTCCGCCGGACTTGCTGGCCGACCCACGCAGCGTCTTGGGAATGCCCGATCGCGCATCGGGCTCTCCGAGACTTTCTCCGGTGCGGGAGTTCGGATCGGACAGGTCCGGAAGCGGCGGCGGCGGCCCCGGCCTCGCCTCCTCAGAGCTCGCCGAACCCGGATCGTCCTGCGTCGTCTGCGCCACGGCACCGTGTGCCAGGAACACCGCCATGGAGAGGACCAGCGCAACCAGGGTTTTCAAGTCCGACTCCCGTGGAGCGAGGCGAGCACGTCGTTCGGCGCGCCTGGCCGGCGCCATCGGCCCTCCGAGACGGATCGCCTCGAAATCGAAGTCTCCGAACGCAAGGACGGTCCTCGCCTGGGTAGGGGCGGGACGCGGACCAGATACGGCGACGTCGAGGAAAGCGTTCCACGCCCTGTGCCGGAAAGCGCGATCGAACGGGACGACGGGGGGATCGCCGTCCCGACGATGTCGCTGCGCGTCGGCATGACCGCGACCGCGTCGAGCCCGCGGTGGATGCCAGAGAGCGGCCAGGCTCACCCGTTCGCCGGCACGGAGGCTGCCGACGACAGCCTGCCTGCGCGACGGATGGGAAGCGGGATGCCGGGCATCAGCCGGCTCGCCGACGCCGATTGCGCAGGCCGCACGTGGCTGCCGGCGAGGAAGCCACGATCAGAGATCACGCAAAGGTGAAGTCAGGCTTATCTAAGGTTGCCGATATCAAGCGGAACAATGCCCGAAGCCGTGCCGTTGCTTGCCGTCTGACGGCATGCCTCGGGCGCGTTGGGGTCTGCAGTTGGACGTCGAGAATTTCGAAGCTTATCACCGCCTCTACGGCGGTGTCGCCGACCTGTCGCGGATCGGCGCCGGCTTCAGCGCGCGCCTCAACGTCATCCGCCTCCCGCGCCTGGTGCTGCATGAACGGCGCGTGGAAGGCGTCTTGTCGAACCGCACCTGGGCGTGCGTCGGCCGCCACGGCTTCGATCACATCACGCTCCATCTCCTGAGATCCGGGGATTTCGTGTCCGGTCCGCCCGGTGCCGAGCGGCGGCTTCAGCCCGGCGAGGTCGTCGTGCTCGACACGAGCCGCCCCCACGTCTCCCGCATGACGACGCGGGCGGACCTGCTCACGATTCAGGTGGCACGCGCCCACGTCGCGGAGGTGATCTCCGATCCGGCCGGGATCCACGGCACCGTCCTGCCGGCCGCGGCTTGCGGCCTGCTCACGGATTTCCTGGCCTCGCTCACGCGGCGATCCGCATCGCTGCAGCCGGATCCGTCGGCCCACGTCGCAGCGGCGGCGATCAACCTGCTGAGCCTAGGCCTCAAGGGCCTGCCGGCCTCGGCCGAGGCGCTTCCGGCCGAGGCGGGGGACGCGCTGCGGCGCCGGCGTGCCGAGGCCTTCATCGCGACGCGCCTGCCGGACCCGAACCTCGATGCGCATGCCGTCGCGGACGGGATCGGGATCTCGCGCTCCGTCCTGTACCGGGTCTTCGGAGTGGATGGCGGGGTGAGGCGGTTCATCCAGCAGCGCCGCCTGGACGAGCTGCGCCGCGCCCTCCTGCGCCCCGGCGAGACGCGCCGTCTCGGAAGCCTCGCCTACGCCCACGGATTCGCCACCGAAAGCCATTGCAGCCGAGCCTTCGCGGCGGCCTTCGGCCTCCCGCCGGGGCAGTTCCGGACCGAGCTGACCCGACCGGATGCCGACGAGGCGATCGATCGCGAGGACAGCCTCATCGGCTTGGCCAGGGCGCTGTACTGACGATCGGCCCCGACGCCAGGATCCGCGCACGCGCCGCATCGAGCCCGCGCGAGCCCGCGAAGGTCCGTGAAACCCGCTTGCCCGGCGCCACTTATCGCAGGGGAAACGGCGGGAGGAAACGGATGGCAGGCACGATCGACCGCGCGACGCTCGACCGTCTGATCGCCCTGGGGCGCGAGCGCGGGGAGCTGACCGCGAGCGAGCTTCAGGCGGCTCTGCCGGTCGAGACCTTCGACGTCGACGCCCTCGTCCTGGTGATGCTGGAATTGGAGGTGGCGGGGGTGAGCGTGGAGCCGGATGCGTTCGGCCCGCGCGCCGAGACCGACGCCGCGCCGCGCCTGACCCTCGCGAGCCCGGAGCCCGGCGTGCCCCGCGTGATCGCAACGACCGGCGAGGGCGAGCCGGTCGCGGCCGCCGCGCCGGCGGCCGAGGCGGCGGAGCCCGAGGCCGACGAGACCGAGCCGGTCGGACGCGTCGTCCTGCTCGCCGGCCTCCTGGTCCTGCTGGTACTCGGGACGATCCTGGTCCTGGCCTGAGATGCGGAGCGAGGCGGCCGGGCTTGTCGATCCGGTCCGCGCGCCATCGCGTTGGCCCCACGGAGCCTGCGCTGCGCCGCGCAGGCCGAGACGTCACGAAAGGCTGCGCTTCGCGGCCACCGAGCCGTTGACGCAGTCGACGCACCCTTCCCGCCGTACATCGGACGGCCCCGATCCCGGGCCGCATGCGCGACGATCCACGAGACGACACGGCGCGCCCTGACGGCCGGCGCCTTCGCGCGCCGGCCGCATCGTCGTTCGGCGTCAGGCGAGCTTGCGACCGTCGGCGGCGTAGCGGTCGATGGCCGAGGGCAGCTCGCGCGAGAGGCGCGACAGGAGCGCGGAGCGGCTCAGGCCGGTCTGCTGGGTCAGGTGGTCGAGGGTCTCCGGGCCGATGGCGCGCTCGAGATCGGCCTCGTGGATGTCGCGGTTGGCGCCCTGGTTGATCCAGGAATTCGCCGTCTCGCCGTGGCCGCCCTTGGTGAAGTGGTCGACGAGCTCGCTCAGGCCGCTGGCGATCAGGCCGCCGACGCCGGCCGAGCCGACGCCACCGAGGAGCCCGCCCAGGCTCGAGAGGCCGCCGTTGCCGGACGAGGTCGTGGAGCGGCTCGACACCGGCGGAATCGTCGCGTGCCCCGGCGTCGCATCATGCCCCTTTAGGAGCTCGGCGAGCTTATCGCGGTTCTGGTAGCCGGCCACGGCCAGAAGGCCCAGCAGCGCGGTCATCGAGGGATAGCCCTTGCTCATCGGTCGTCCTTTTGGGTTGTAAGGTGGAAGGTCCGGCACCAGACCGGTGCTCGAAGGGAGCGGGAGCGCGCGCCGCCCGCCGATCCGCGAGGCGTCCCGCGCGCTCAGGATCGGGGGACCGGACCCGCAGCGTTGGCGAGCCCGGCGGGGTCTGCGATCACGGGCAGGGGTGACGGTCGCCGTCGTTGCCGAGGTAGGTCCCGCTGGCGGCATCGTAGGAGCGGAAGCGGCGCGCGCAGGCGGCGACCGCCTCGGGATCCGGGCCGCCCTGCACCACCACCGGCGCGGCCTGCGCCTGCGCGTTCGCGATGGCGCCGCCGATGATCGCCCCGGCCGCCAGGCCTGCGACGCCCGCGCCCACCGCCGCGCCGACGCCGGGCCCGCGACGATGGCCGTAGCCGCGTCCATAGCCGTAACCCCGGCCGTACCCCCGCCCGCCGCGCCAGCCGTGACGATGACCGAAGCGGCGATACTGCACGTAGCCGGTCGGCAGGTCACCGCGCACCAGCGCCTCGACGGGGGCGCTGGATGCCGGGGCGGCCTGGGCCGGCAGACCGACCAGGGTGGCGGCGACGGTGGCGGCGAGGGCGAGGGTCAGCTTCATCGTGGATCGTCTCCTGATGGGCGGGGGAAGGGGGATGCTTCAGTAGCCGCGGCGGTTCGGCGGGGCGGCGGAGCGGCCGGCGAGGCGGCGGCTGACGTAGGCGATGACCTTCGGGAGCAGAAAGGCGGTGAGCAGCTAGCGGATCATGGAATGCGTCTCCGATGGGATGGGTTCAGGACCTGGAACGGGACAGCCAGCCGACCGCGAAGGCGACGGCGGCGAGGCCGACCAGGGCGGAGACGCGGTTGTCGTCGGCGTAGCGCGCCGCCTGCCGGCCGTAGGACGATCCGCGCTTGCGGGCGTGGCGGGTGAGATCGCGGCCCTCGTCGATCCAGCGGCCGGCTTGGTCCTCGACCGCGTGGGCGAGGGCGCGCCCGTCGTCGAGAAGGTCCTCGGCCCGGTCGCGGGCGCGGCCGTAGGCGTATTGCGCGCCGCCGGCCGCCTGGTTCACGGCGCCGCGGACCTGGCGGCCCGGGTCGCCGGTGAGGCCGCCGAGCGCGCTCTGGGCACGGCCCTTGAGGTGGCGCGATGCGCCGCGGAACTGGTCGCCGTTCATGGATCTCTCCTGGCTTTCGAAGTATCGGGCGGCGGTCGGGCCCCGGTCGGGTCGCCCGCCGCCGTGCCGGATCAGCGCTTGCCGCCGACCTTGTCGACCAGCGACGACACGCCGTCCTTGGCCTCGCCGACGGTGCGCTGGGCCTCGCCCTTGAGCTCCTGGGCCTTGCCTTCGACCATCAGGCCGTCGTTGCCGGTGACCTTGCCGGCGGCCTGCTTGATGTTGCCGGCGGCCTCGTTGGCGAAGCCCTTCAGCTTGTCGGTGGTGCTGCTCATGGGATGGCTCCTTGCGCGGGAAGAGACGGGTTCGGGGGGGCCGGCCGGTCGCATGGACCGGCCGGTCGTTCGCCGAGCGTCGGGCTGAGCCGAGCTCGAGTTCAGCCGGGACTCGGCTCAGGCGCGGCGTGCGTCGTAGCCGGCGACCAGGGTCGGCGGCTTCGGGGCGCCGAGGCGGCCGCCGAGGAAGCCGGCGAGCGCGCCGAGGATCAGCGCGAGGGCGCCGTAGAACGCGCCCTGCGTGGCCGCACTGCGGGTGGCCTCGGCTGCGGCGGACGCCTTCTGCTTGGCGTCGGCGAGCGCGGCGTCGTACTGCTTCTCGTAGTTCTGAATCTGCGTCTTGGCCTGGTCGACCGGGATGCCCTGGGCCTTGGCCAGCGCGTCGGCGGCGCGGTTCTCGGCCTGGGCCTTCTGGGCCGGGTCGCCGGACAGCAGGGCACGGACCGCCGAGGCGGCGGCATCGCGCAGGGCCTGCGGGTCCTGGCCGGCCGCCTGCTGGCGCACCGACTTCTCGATCCCGTCGAGCGGGTTCGAGATCTGCGCCAGCGACGGGGCCGCCGCCTGCGCCGCGGTCTTCACGGTGCCGCCGACGAGCGAGCCGGCGCCACCGAGCGTGCTGGTCACGCCCGAGAAGGCGCCGCCGACGAGGCCGCCTGCGGCCGAGGTGAGCAGGTACAGCACGACGAGGGTCGTCACCGCCCAGGCGACGAGGCCGTGCAGGCCGGCAGCCCCCGTGACGGGCTTGCCCGAGAGGCGCCCGGCGATGAGCCCGCCGGCGAGCGAGGCGACGATGCCGGAGCCGACGAACCAGAGGCCGGCGCCGAGCGACAGGGTCGAGGCGGTCGGGTTGTCGACCGCCGGGCCGCCGACGCTGGACAGGCCGACGCCGACGCCGAGCATGTTGAGGATGACCTGGGTCACCAGCGCCGTCGCGGCGCCGGCGAAGATCGCACCCCACGACACCTGGTTCAGCAGGACGGTTCGGACGTCGGCCGAGGCCGCGGCGGGAGGGGTCGCGAGGAGGGGGGAAGTAGACACGTACGGGTACTCCGGGTCGTCGGTCGTCCGAGAAGCTCGGTCGTTCGAGGGGTCGGTGGGTGGAGGCGGGATGAGCGGCCGCGCGAGCACGCGCGGCCGGGCCGATCAATCGCGGCCGTGGATCAGCAGGCCGAGGCCGTAGCCGAGGAGGCCGGCCACGAGCAGCGCGGCCATCGGGTGCTCGGCGATCCGGCCGGCGGCCTCGCGCCCGCCCTGGCGCAGGGACCGGGCGCCGGTCTCGTAGGCGTCCTCGGCCCGGTCGTAGGCGTTGCCGCCGGCGCTGCGGACGTAGCGCTCGCCGCGCTCGTAGCCGTCCTCTGCGGCGCCCTGCGCCCGGCGCGCGCGGTCCTCGACGTCGTCGGAGCCGACGAGGCTTCCGACCGCGTCGCGCACCCGGCCGCCGATGTCCCGGGCGGCGTCGGCGACGTGCTCGGCGGCGTCGCGCACGGTGTCCTTGGCCTGGCCGTAGAGGTTCTCGGCGGAGCCCTGCGCCTCGCGGGCGCGGCCCTCGACCGAGTCCCGCTTCGAGCCGGTGAGGTCGCCGACGGCGCCCTGCACCTTGCCGCCGAATTCCTTGGCGGCACCCGTGACCCGATCCGTATCAACCATGATGTCCGTGTCCTGAGTTAAAAACGTTGCAGGAGATGCGCAGTGTCGTCGATGCTACGTCTTGGGCCCGACGTTCGGTTTCACCGCATCACTCGGTAATTTCTGCTGAGCCTTGCCTTCAGTCTCGGCCTTTTCGTCGCCGATCAACTTGCCGATGGCTTCCTTGACCGAGCCCTTTATCTTTTCCGAAGCCTCGGATGACTTTTGTACGCTCATCGGTGTCTCCGCAGCGACCGAGACGAAGTTCGTTGCCTGAGATGGTCGGCCGATCCGGCGGGACAATGATGCAGACGTACCAGTCGGGCAGTCTTTATTTCTCGGTCGGCGACAGCGGGAACCCGTTGTCCCGCCCCCAGACGATGGCCTCCGTGCGCTTGTGGACGTTGAGCTTCCGGTAGAGCGACGCGGAATGGTTGCGCACCGTGTTCTTGGAGAGGTTGAGCCGCTTGGCGATCGCCTCGTCGCCCTGGCCCTGGCAGATCAGGTCGAGGATCTGGCGCTCCCGGACGGTGATGTTCGGGGCGATGCCGTCCTTGTGACCGGTCCCCGGTCGCCGGAGGTTGGCGAGCTTCTCGATCAGGCCGCGGCTGAACCAGGAGGTGTCGGCCATCACCGCCTCGACCGCCTCGAACATGTCCCGCTCGCTGCGCTTGCGGTCGGTGATGTCCTGCAGGACGAGCAGGGCGAAGACGGCGTCCCCGATCTCGACGCGCTCGGCCGAGGCGAGGCAATCGAGGTTCGTCCCGTCCTCGTGGCGCAGGCAGACCTCCAGACCGAGCACGAAGCCGGTGCGCAACAGGGCGGTCTCGAACTTGGACCGCGCCGCATCGTGGACCCACAGGCCGAACTCGGCGGGCGAGCGTCCCAGGACGGCGTCGGCGGCGTAGCCGAAGACGCGCGCGAAGGCGTCGTTCACGCCGGTGATCCCGAAGCCGTCGGCGCGCGCGAGCAGGGTCGGCACCGGCGTCAGCCGGAACGCCTTGGCGAAGCGCTCCTCGCTCTGGCGCAGCGCCGTCTCGGCCTTCTTGCGCAGCTCGAGGTCGGCGAAGGTGAACAGCATGCACGGCTCGTCGCCCAACTCCATCGGCTGGCCGGCGACGATGACGAACCGTGTGCCGCCGTCCGGCAGGTCGAGGCACGCCTCCATCTGCGGGATCGTGGCGCCGGCGTTGAGCCGGTTGACCGCCAGGTCGCGGTTGCGGGCGTTGGCCAGTACGTCGACCTCGTAGACGCTGCGACCGATCACGGCATCGCGGGTGTAGCCGGTCATCTCGAGGAAGCCGGTGTTGACCTTGACGTGACGCAGGTCGGACAGGCGGCAGATCACCGCCGGGGCCGGGTTGGCGTTGAAGGTGGTCTCGAAGCGGTCCTCGGCCTCGAACTGCTCCGAAACGTCCTTGAGGATCAGCGCGAGGCAGCTCGGCGTGCCCGCGTGGTCGGTCGCCACGAGGCTGCGCAGGGAATGGACGAAGTCGACACCGGGCCGGTCGGTGCGCTTCACGTCAACGATGACGTCGTGGAAGCGCTCTCCGGAAACGACCCGCTCCATCGGATACTGGTTCGGGGTGTGGTTGTTGCGGTAGCGCAGGGCGAAGCGCTCGCGGTAGATCTCCACCGTCTCGCCGAGCTCGCCGAGGGATTCGGCACCGTGCATGGCAAGCGCTGCCGCGTTGGCGTAGGCGATGGTCTGGTCGGGCTCGACCAGGATCACCCCTTCGCTGAGGCCGGCGACGATCTGCCGGAGCTCGTGCCTGTCGACGCCCGCAACCACCCTGCCCACCTTCTCGACCGCCAGAAAACCGAAGCGCGAAACAGCGACGTCCGCCCGCGGTTCCAGGATTTGTTTTCGGGCGAACTGGTACAGTCGGACGCCTGTGCTGGATGCGCGCCGCCAGCCGCCCCGCCTCATCCTTCGGGGCGTCGCCTGGACGACCGCCTCGACCGGTCGGCCGCGCCTCTCGTCCTTCTCGGCCATCTTCGCGTCTTCGCCCGGCCGCACGAAGATCTGCCCGGGATCGATCAGGCCGGGATCGCGGATCTGGCTCCGGTTGGCGTCGTCGATCACCGCGTACCGGTCGCCCGCGCCGCAGGTGCGCCGGCCGATCTTCCACAGGCCGTCGCCGCGACCTGATCGAGCCGGACCGTGCAGGCCCCCGGCTCGACGCCGCGCCCCCGTGCCGATCCCGACAAGCAGGCCGATGAGCGAAAGCAAGGCCGCGTCCCTGCACCGCGGTCCTCGTCGCCGGCCGGCAACGTCAGAACGCAACGAACAGGAGCGGCATGCAAACCGATCGGCAGGCCGCACCATGCCCCGTGGGCGCCGTCGTCGGCGCTCGGCTGTCCCGGCGAACGCGTGCGCCAGGGGCATCGGCGTCGGCGTCGCCCGCGGTCCGAGCGATGCCCGGGACGACGTCGCGATGCCGGGGTTCCGCGGCCGGGCTCGGCGTGAACTGGTATAGCCGGATCATTGACGTGAACGTGATCGATCATCCAGAACCCGGGGCACGAGCCGGACCGTAGAGGGGCAGGCAAAGCGACTTCCTCTACGAACAAAGGACGCCCCCTCCTCATGCACATCAGTACTGCGTCCGAAGAACTCTCGCCGAACGAGGGGTTGCCCCGTCATGTCCAGGACATGATCGGCCGGCGACTGGACGAGCTCTTCCCAGCGGTCGCCGACGCCGACCCCGAGACGAGGCTCGGCCAGGTCCTGCTTCGGCTCAGGGCCGCCCTGCTGGACGCCCAGGCGGAACGGCAGGTCTCGAAGGCGTTCAGCGACAGCCTGATCGCGGCGGTGCCGCGCCTGCGCCGCTTCGCGATGATGCGCACCCGGAGCGCGGCCGAGGCCGACGACCTGGTCCAGGCGACGCTGCTGAAGGCGTGGGAGCACCGCTCCCGCTTCCAGGCCGGCACGAACCTCGTCGCCTGGCTGTTCACGATCCTGCGCAATGCGCACATCAACCAGGGCAAGCGCTACCGGCGCGAGGTCCGCGACGTCGACGGCGCCTTCGCCGCGGCGCTGACGTCGCCGGCCGAGCAGGAGCATCGGATCGGGCTGATCGAGCTGCAGACCGCCCTGGCCGAGCTCCCCGTCGAGCAGCGCGAGACCCTGCTCCTCGTGGTGCTGGAGGGCCTGCCCTACGAGGAAGCGGCCCTCGTCCTCGGGTGCCAGCCGGGCACGGTGAAGAGCCGGGTCAGCCGGGCGCGCGAGCGCCTTTCGCAGATCCTGGGCATCGCGTGAGGGATGCGGCGGCCGAGGGAGCGCGCGAGCCGACGGCCCCGTTCGATCCGACAGCCGCCTCCACGCAGGACCGGGCGGGCGTCGACGGCGACCTCGCGCAAAGTGCGCCCGCGTTGCGAGAAGCCTTCTGAAAGCGGTCGCCCTCGTCTACGGCGGCGCCGCGTTCGGGTTCGGGTTCGGGTTCGGGTTCGGCACGGCGTGCGATCCGTCAGGCCCCCCGGCAAGCAGGCATCGTGACCGTCGGAAGCTCGCGGGTCCGCCGCGAGCCCCGACGCCGCTTCACGTTTTCTCGATCTGACCACATCGTCCGTTCCGCGGCGGAGCCGATGCCGCCCCCGGTCGTTCAGGCGATCGGGGCATTCTCCGTTTCCCGTGGATCGATCGCGACGATGCCGAAGGCTCCGCCATGGCTGCTCACGCGCGGCACGCTCGCCGTGTCGGCCATCGCCGTCCTCCTCGCGGCCGCCGCGCTCGCGATCTACCTCGCCCAGGCGACCACGCTGGTCATCGCGGTCGCCCCGCGGGACGGCACCGAGCCCGGGCTGATCAAGGCCTATGCCGACGCCCTCGACGCCGGCGGCGAGAACGTCCGCCTCAAGATCATCCCGTTCGACGACGTCCGCGAGAGCGCTGCGGCGCTCCAGGACGGGCGCGCCGACCTTGCCGTGGTCCGGCCCGACGTCGACCTGCCGACCAACGGCCTGACCCTCGCGATCCTGCGGGACCAAGCCATGATCATCGTCTCGCCGGAGGCGGCCGGGATCGACGACTTCCCCAAGCTCGGCGGCAGGCGCCTCGGCATCGCCGCGCACAAGGACGCCGACTTCTCCCTGCTGAAGAGCCTCCTCGGCTATTACGGCCTCACCCTGGAGACCGAGGTCGCCGGGGCGAAGGTCCCGGCCCATTCCGTCCTGCTCGTCCCGGTCGAGGCGACCGAGGTCGGCACGGCCGTCCAGGCCAGGAAGGTCGACGCGGTCGTCAGCATCATCGCCCCGTCGGCGCCGAAGGCCTTGGCCCTCGTCGAGGCGGTGAAGGCCGTCAGCAAGGGCGGCAAGGTCAACTTCGTCGGCGTGTCCGACGACGCCGCCCTCATCGAGCGCTTCCCGCGCCTGCAGGCCGTCACGGTCCCCGGGGGATTGTTCGGCGGCAAGCCCAAGCTGCCGGGCGACGACGTCAAGACGGTCGGCGCCTCGTACCGGCTGATGGCCCGAGCCTCCCTGAGCCGGGTGGTCGCGGCCGACGTGACCCAGCACCTGTTCGAGCTGCGCACCGCCGCCGCCAAGACCAGCGACGCGGCCGAGTACGTGCTGGCGCCGGCCTACGACACGACGGTCGCGGCCACGAGCGCGCGAATCCCGATCCATCCCGGCGCGATCGACTATTACGAGCGCGAGCAGCACAGCTTCGTCGACCGCTACGGCGACACCCTCTACCTGCTGGCGGCCCTGGCCGGCGGCCTGTTCTCGGCCGTGGCCTGGCTCCGCCAGCGGTTGGCCGGCCTGCGCCGCGAACGGATCGACGAGGTGACCGATCGGCTGCTGGCGATCATCGACGAGGCCCCGACGCTGCGCGACCCGGCCGCCATCGAGGCCCTGAACAGCGAGATCGACCGGCTCGCGACGGACGTGGTCCGCTACGCCCGCGAGCGCGCGCCGGAGATGCGGACCATGGCCGCCGTCGGCATCGCCATCGAGACCGCGAAGGCGACCGTGGCCGATGCCCGCAACGCGGTGTCCGGAGGCGACGCCCCCGGCAGCAAGCCGCCCTTCAAGCCGAGGCTTCACCTGGCGGGCGGCGGCGAGGGCTGACGGCGATTCGCGCCTGCCGAGGATGCCTGAAAGGATGTCGGCGAGACCCCGGCTTCGGCGGCGACGTCACGTCCTCGCGGTCACCGGCTGGCCGGCCGAGCCGAAGCCGCGCTTCGCGCCGGCGCGGTTGACGACGCCGAACCGCAGCACCGCCTGCTCCAGGTAGTCGATCGCCGCCACCAGGTGATCGCGGGCCGCCTCGATCGCCTCGGCCCCGTCCTCCGGCCGGGTGTCGGCGAGCTTCACCGCGGCGATCAGCACGCGGTCGCGCTCGTCCTCGATCCGCCGGTCGCGCTCGACCGAGCCGCGGATCTCGGCATCGAAGGCATCGACCACCGACCACGGGAGGGCGTCCGCGCCGACAGGGCCGACGAACTTCTCGGCGTGGCGCCGGGCGGCGGCGGTGGCCCGTCGCAGGCTGGAGGCGAGCTCGGCGTCCATGGGGTTGTTCCGATCCTTGTACGCTGCACCGACGGTTTCAGCGCGCGCGCGTTCCCTCCCTACACCCCGACGCGCCGTCATGCAGGCGCCGCCCCGAGGCGGAGCCTGACGACGGGATGGCCCTGGGCGGGCGCAACGCGCCCGGCCCGAGCGTCAGGGCAGGGGCGCCTCGCGCGTCATCCAGGCCTCGATCCGGGTGACGTCGGCCTGCGACAGGCCGTGGCCGCCCGGGAGGACCGCGTGCTCGACGCGGGCGCCGGCCGCGGCGAGCAGCGCGGCCAGCCCTGCCGCGTTGTCGCCCGGGACGATCGGGTCGGCCGCGCCCGAGAGCATCAGCACCGGCCGGCCCGAGAGGTCCGCCGGCGCGGGGTCGGACAGCGGCATCATCGCCCGGAGCAGCACGGCGCCCGCCAGCGCCTCGGGGTGCAGCAGCAGTATCGCGGCGGCGATGTTGGCGCCGTTCGAGAAGCCGAGCGCCAACGGCGCCGGAAGCCCGTAGCGCGCCCGCGCCGCGGCGACGAACCCCGCGAGGTCGGCCGCCCGGCGCCGCACGTCCGCAGCATCGAACACGCCCTCGGACAGCCGGCGGAAGAAGCGCGGCATGCCGTTCTCGAGGACCGGCCCGCGCGGCGACAGCAGGGCCGCGCCGGGAGCGACCATGCGACCGAGGGGCAGCAGGTCGGTCTCGTCGCCGCCGGTGCCGTGCAGGAGGAGGAGGGGCCGGACGGGGGCGCGGCCCGGCTCGAAGCGGTGGACGAAGCCGAGATCGGGGTTGGGCATGTTCGGGCTCCCAAAGCGTGGGGCAGGACGATCCCGCCCCGCATTCGCGCGGGGCGGGACGACGGATCAGGCGAGGTCGGGCAGCGCGGCCGCGATCCGCGCCCGGTGCGGCTCGAGGCCGGCGGGCAGCTTCAGGGCGCTGCCCAGGGTGGCGAGCGGCTCGTCGACGGTGAAGCCCGGCACGTCGGTCGCGATCTCGAACAGCACGCCGCCGGGCTCGCGGAAATACACCGAGCGGAAGTACTGTCGGTCGCGCTGCTCGGTCACGGCGAGGCGGTGGTGGGTCGCGAGCCGGTCCACCGTCGCCGCCTGGGCCGCGTCGTCGGCCGCCCGGAAGGCGATGTGGTGCACCGATCCGGCCCCCGGCCGCCCGCTCGAACGGTCGGCCGCCGTGGCGAGCGTCACGAACCCGCCGGCCGCCGCGCTGCCGGCGTAGCGGATCGATGCGCCGTCGCGTGCGGCCTCGCGGAACCCGAGGCCGTCGGTGAGGATCGCGGCCGTCGGGCCGGCCTCGGCCAGGAGCAGCGTGACGCCGTGAAGGCCGCGCAACGCGTGCTCGGCCGGCACGTCGCCGCCGTCCCGGGTCGGCGCCGGGCCGGCCTCCTCGACGCCCACCAGGGCCAGCCGCATCCCGTCGGGATCGCGGAAGCGCAGGGTCGGCTCGCCGAACGCGCTCGACGGCGCCTGGTGGTCGACATTCATCGCGACGAAGCGATGGATCCACCAGCCGATCGAGGCCCGCGGCACCCGGAAGGCGGTCTCCTGCGTCTCGCCGACCCCGACGCGGCCGGCGGCCGCATGCGCGATCGGGAAGAAGGTCAGCAGCGTGCCGGGCTGCCCGGCCTCGTCGCCGTAATAGAGATGGTAGGTGCCCGGGTCGTCGAAGTTGACGGTCGTCTTGACGAGCCGCAGCCCGAGCACGCGGGTGTAGAAGTCGCGGTTGCGTGCCGCCGGGCCGGAAAAGGCGGTGACGTGGTGGAGGCCGATCTCGGACATGAGGCTTCTCCTGCCTGGCGCCCCTGGGCGCTGATGGATCTCACTTGAGGATTGCGCCGTCCGATTGAAATCGAAACGGTGGAAACGCATCGTTTCTGATTTTACATCGAACGGTCCGCCCGCCTTCCGCGACCTTCGGCGTGGCCGGGCGACGCTCCGGCTGCTATGGCGGGGCGTTCGACACGCGGGGAGACGGCGAATTTCCGACGATGCATGGGCGACCGCGCTGGGGCTGCTCGCGGTCCTCGTCCTGGTGCTGGCCAACGGGTTCTTCGTGGCGGCGGAGTTCGCCCTGGTCTCGGTACGCCGGAGCCGCGTCGCCGAGCTCGTCTCCGAGCGGCGCGCGAACGCGACGGCGCTGCAGCGGGCGACCGACCGCCTCGATGCGCATCTCGCCGCGACGCAGCTCGGCATCACCCTGTCGTCGCTGGCGCTCGGCTGGGTCGGCGAGCCGGCGCTCGCCCACCTGATCGCGCCGGCGGTCGACGGGCTGCCGCTGTCGCTCGGGCCGGTGGCCGCCCACTCCATCGCGGTGGCGATCGCCTTCGCCCTGATCACGTCGCTGCACATCGTGCTCGGCGAGCTCGCGCCCAAGAGCCTCGCCCTCCAGCGCAGCGAGCGCACCGCGCTCGCGGTGGTCCGCCCCCTGGCCCTGTTCCTGTTCGTGTTCCGGCCGGCGATCCTGTTCCTCAACGGGCTCGGCAACGGCGTGCTGCGGCTGTTCGGCCTCCAGCCGGGCCACGGCGAGGGCTCGCTGCACTCGACCGCCGAGCTCAACCTGCTGATCCAGGCGAGCCAGGAGGCCGGCCTGATCCGCGAGGTCCAGCAGGAGGCGGTGGAGCGGATCTTCGCCATCGGCGAGCGCCGGGTCAGCGACATCATGACCCCGCGCCACGAGGTCGAGTGGGTCGACGCCGACGCGGAGCAGGAGGCGATCCTCAAGGCCATGCGCGCCTGCGGGCACGCCCAGGTGGTGGTCAGCCGGGGCCAGGTCGACGAGCTCGTCGGCGTGGTCCGCAAGCAGGACCTTCTCGATCAGGTGCTCGACGGGCGGGCGATCGACATCGCCTCCGCGACGCAGGCGCCGATCGTCGTCCACGAGAGCATGACGATCCTGGCGGTGCTGGAGACCTTCCAGAGCCAGCCGATGCGCATGGCCGTGGTCGTGGACGAGTACGGCACCCTGGAGGGCATCGTCACCCAGACGGACCTGCTCGAGGCGATCGCCGGCGACATCCCGGAGCCCGGCGAGGAGCCCGACGTGGTCGAGCGGGCCGACGGCTCGCTCCTGATCGACGGGATGATCCCGGCCCGCCAGGCGTTCGAGCGGCTCGGGCTCGCCGAGCCGCCGGATTCCGACGACTTCACGACGCTGGCCGGCTACGTGATCTACCAGCTCGGCCGCATCCCCGCGGCGGGCGACGCCTTCGAGGCCGGCGGCTGGCGCTTCGAGGTCATCGACATGGACGGGCGCCGGATCGACAAGGTGCTGGCCTCCCGCGCCACCGCGTAGCACACCGGACGCCCCGGCCGAGGCGGCGGGGTGGGAGGCGAACCCCGACATGGCCGACGGCCCCGAGATCCCGATGCCCGGCCGCGCCGCGCCGCCCCGCACGGCCCCGCCGGCGGTCGGCCTCGCCGAGGCCGTCCCCGTCTGGGGCCGCATCGCCGCGCTCTCCTTCGGCGGCCCGGCCGGGCAGATCGCGGTGATGCACCGCATCCTGGTCAAGGAGCGGCGCTGGATCTCCGAGGACCGCTTCCTGCACGCGCTGAACTTCTGCACGCTGCTTCCGGGGCCGGAGGCGCAGCAGCTCGCGACCTATATCGGCTGGCTGATGCACGGCACGCGCGGCGGGCTGGTCGCGGGCGGCCTGTTCGTGCTGCCGGGCCTCGTCGCGATCATGGCGCTGAGCTGGGTCTACGCGCTGTCGGGCAACGTCGGCGTCGTCGCCGGCCTGTTCTTCGGGTTGAAGGCGGCGGTGCTGGCCATCGTCGCCGAAGCGGTGCTCCGCATCGGCCGGCGCGCCCTGAGGAGCGCACCGATGGTCGCGCTGGCGGCGGCCTCGTTCGTCGCGCTGTTCCTGTTCGACCTGCCGTTCCCGCTGATCGTCCTGGCCGCGGGCCTCGCCGGCTATCTCGGGGGCCGGGCCGGCCTGCCGCAGTTCCGGGTCGGCGGCGGCCACGGAGCGGCCGGCAGGACGGATGCCGGACCGTACCTCATCGGCGACGCGGCGCTGCCGCAGGAGCGGGACGCCCCCGCGCGCACGCTCCTGACGGCGGTTGTCTGGGCCGCCCTCTGGCTGGCGCCGGTCGCGGCGATCGTCGCCGTCCTCGGGCCCGACAACGTGTTCGGGCAAATCGCCCTGTTCTTCTCGAAGATGGCGATGGTGACCTTCGGCGGCGCCTACGCGGTGCTGGCCTACGTCGCCCAGCAGGCGGTCGGGCAGTTCGGCTGGCTCCGGCCGGGCGAGATGCTCGACGGGCTCGGCATGGCCGAGACGACGCCGGGGCCGCTGATCATGGTCACGCAGTTCGTCGGCTTCCTCGCCGCGTTCCGCAATCCGGGCAGCCTGCCGCCGCTGCTCGCCGGCACGCTCGGGGGCCTGCTCACCACCTGGGTCACCTTCGCGCCGTGCTTCCTCTGGATCTTCGTCGGCGCGCCCTACGTCGAGCGCCTGCGCGGCGACCGGGCGCTGGCCGGCGCGCTCTCGGCGATCACGGCGGCGGTGGTCGGGGTGATCCTGAACCTCGCGGTCTGGTTCGCGCTGCACACGCTGTTCGCCCGCCTCGAACCCGTCGCCCTCGGGCCGATCCGCCTCGAGCTTCCGGTGCTCGCGAGCCTGAATCCGTGGGCGCTCGTCCTCGCCGTCGCGGCGCTCGCCGCCGTGTTCCGGCTCAAGGCCGGCGTGATCCCGACGCTGGCGGCCTGCGCGGCGGCCGGCATCCTCCTGCACCTCGCCGGCCTGGTCGGATAGGCTGCGCGCGCGTCGTCGGGAACCGCGCCGCTGCGAAGGCGGCGACGCGGCTCAGGTTCACGTGCACCGGCGATCACCAGCGATGATGCCAGCCGCCGTGGTGGCCGCCCCATCCGCGATGGCCGCCCCATCCGCGGTGCCAGCCGCCCCAGCCGACGTGACGGTGGCCGCCCCAGCGATGCCAGCGCGGGCCGTAGGCGAAGCGCCGGTAGCCGTAGAAGGCGGGGCGATGCACGAAGCGACGGTAGACGAACGGCCGGTAGCCGAAGTTCGGGCGGCAATAGCCGTAGAACCCGCGGTGGAATCCGGGGCCGCAGCCGTCGCGGGCCTCGGCGACGCCGGCGCTCGCGCCGACGAGGCCGAGGGCGACGATCCCCGCCGCGACCGGGGTGGTGATGAACGATGCCTTCATGGGATCCTCCTGTGACGGGTGAGGGCCGGCGGCACGCCGCCGGCATCGGTCGTTCGTGACGGGTCGTCAGAAGCGGTTCGGCCGGCAGCGTCGGCCGGCCGGGCCGATGTGGAAGCCCGGCGGGCACGAGCGGCCGCGGACGTAGCCGCCGGCCTGCCCGCCGGGTCGGCAGCCGCCGTAGGGTCCGCGATGGCCGAAGGGGCCGCAGCCGCCGTAGACTTGGACGATGGTCGCGTCCGGGCCGGCGAGCCCGGCGAGGGGAAGCGCCGAGGCCGGGGCGGCCGCGGCCAGGGTGCCGGCCAAGCTGCCGGCGAGGATGCAGGCGCCGAGACGTCGTCTCACCATTCGAGTCTCCTGGACATGGAAGGCGCGGCCCGTCCGGCCGCACCGGGATCTTCCGGGTTCGAACCCCGGAAACGGGGGATCAGGCGAGGAGGTCGCGCGTCGGCGCGACGCCTCCGCTGCCCGGGAAGACGGTGTCGGCCAGCGCCCGGTCGGGGAGGCCGAGATGGTCGCGCAGGACGCCCTTCAGCACGGCGCGCAGGTCCGTGGTCGGGCGCAGGTCGCGGCCCTCGAGCAGGGCCGCGGGTGCGAGGCCCGGCCAGTCGGCGACGACCCGCCCGCCGGCCACCGCGCCGCCGGCGAGGAAGGCGGCCGCCGCGGTGCCGTGGTCGGTCCCGTCGGTGCCGTTGGCGTGCGCGGTGCGGCCGAACTCGGTGGCGACCGCGACCACGGTGTCGCCCCAGGCGGGGCCGAGCTCCGCCTTCAGCGCCGCCAGCGCGTCGTCGAGCGCCTTGAGGAGGTGGGCGAGGCGGCCCGAGGCCGGCCCCTCCGCGGCATGGGTGTCCCAGCCGTCGAGCGCCAGGGTCGCGATCCGCGGCCCGTCGGGGCGGGCGAGCATCCGCCCCGCCGCCGCGGCCAGGGTGGCGTAGATGCGGCCGGGACCGCCGACCGCTTGCCCCCCCTCCGGCAGCATCGCGTCGAGACGGTTGCTTTCGGTCAGCGCCGCCAGCAGGGCCGGATCGCGCTCGCCGTAGAGACGCTCCAGCCGCATCACCGTGTCGTCGAGCGGCGCGCGCAGGTTGCCGGGCGACCAGCTCATCACCGGGGCGGGCCCGCGCATCACCAGGGGCACCGTCGCGCCGCAGGCGAAGAGGTCGCGTCCGCGGGCCGGGCCGGCGGACGGCAGCAGGGCGGCCGCGCGATTGAGCCAGCCGGTCCCGCTGCCGTTCGGGCTCGGGGTGCCGTTCTCCAGGACGTCCTGCCCGTCGAAATGCGAACGCTCGCGATAGGGCGTCGCCACCGCGTGCAGCATCAAGGCCTCGCGGGCATCGAACAGCCCCTTGAGGAACGGCAGGTTCGGGTTGAGGCCGAACAGGCCGCCGAGCGGCAGCGCCGCGCCGGCGCCCGACGCCGGCAGCGCCAGCGGGCCGCGCAAGGCGGCATAGGCCGGATCGCCGATCGCCGGGAGGAAAGCGAGACCGTCGAGCGCGCCGCGCAGGATCACGAAGACGAAGCGCGGGTCGCGGGTCGCGGCCGAAGCGATCCGCGGCATCAGGCCGGCGGCCGCGAGCGTCGAGCCGGCGGCGAGCAGGCCGCGACGGGTCGGCAGGCTGCCGCAGGTCGGTGGGTTGAGCCGCATCGCGCTATCTCCGCTGGAATTCCGGGCTCATCAGGAGCAGGGCGAGGCCCTGCGCCCCGGTCTCGGCCCGGGCGATCTCGCGCCGGGTCGGCGCGGAGAGCAGCGGACCGAACGCGTCCTCGGCGAGCGCGACCGGGTTGCCGGCGGGCGGCGCCCGCTCGCAGGCTTCGGCGGCCCAATCGATCCGGGCCTTGAAGGCGTGCGGCGCGAGCCATTCGGCGGCGGCGTCCGGCCAGCCGCGGGGGCTCGGCGGCGCGAAGGTGCGCTGCCCGAAGGCGGCGAGCGCCCGCGGCACGTGGCCGTCGCGTCGGTCGGCACCGGGGACGAGCCGGAGCGCGCTCAGCACGAACTCGTAGGGCGTCTTGAACTTGCGCGGCGCCGGCTCCCACGCCTCCGGCGTCGCGACCAGCTCGGCGGCCATCGCGGCGAGATCGCCGTCGCCGTCGCGATAGGCGGCGGCGAGCCGCGCCACCGCGCCCTCGGGCGGATCGTCGGCGATGAAGTGGGTCGCGAGCTTGCGGGCGAGATGGCGGGCCGTCGCCGGATGGCGCGCGAGCGCGTCCAACACCGCGTCGCCCTGCTCCAGGCCGCCCGGTTCGTAGGTCCGGCCGAGGATCGTCGCCGGGCCGGGCTCGTGCCGGCTCGCGGCGAACAGGAAGCGCCCGGCATCCGGCCGGTCGGCCCGCGGCGGCACCCAGCCCCGGCCGGTGAGAACCCCGGCCAGCGCCGTGACGTCGGCCTGGCCGTAGCCGCCGTCGACGCCGAGCGTGTGCAGCTCCAGCGTCTCGCGGGCGAGGTTCTCGTTGAGGCCGAGGCCGCGCCGTGCCCCGGCCGGGGAGCCGGGGCCGACGGAGCGCTGATTGTCGAGGTAGACCAGCATCGCCGGGTGGCGCTGCACCGCCCGCAGCATGTCGGCGAAGCGCCCGAGCACGTGCGGGCGGATCGCCTCGCGCTCGAAGGCGCCGGCCAGCACGCGGACCGGCCCCTTGTCGCTCGAGACCGCGAAGTGGTTGGCGAAGAAAAGCGCCAGCCGCTCGACGAAGCCGGCCTCCGTCGCCGCGCCGTGCGCGAGCCGGGCCTCGACCTCGGCGCGCTCGATGGTTCGCCGGACCTGCCCGGGGTCGGCGGACGGCGGAGGCGCGGGCTGGGGGGGCGCAGCCGGCATCGAAGCGGGTTCGGCCGCTGCCCGGTCCCGCTTGGCGTTCCGGGCCTGCGCGAGGCTGCGAGCCGCCGCATCGGACGGCAGGAGCGCGGGATCGTCGATCAGGGCCGCCGCGGGCTGGGACAGCTGCGCGGCGAGCCATCCGCGCGGATCGCCGGCGATGCGGGCGGTCTCGCCCGGCCGTGCGCCGATCCCGAACCTGTTGAGTGCAAGGACCGCATCCGTGGTCATCGCTTCGATCCCTCGCGGCGCGCCGAACCGGCGGCCTGGATCGGACCGTCGCGCCCGCCTGTCGCGCAACGATCCCAGGTTCGAAGACTTTCTTGCCGAGCTGTCGCAGGCCCGGCGGGCGGTTACATCTTGCGACGTTGTTTCCGCGCGGTCCGGCCGGCCCGGCCGCTAGGATCGGCCGGCGGAAGGCCCGACGACGAAGGCTCGACGACATGGACGCTGCCCACCTGCTGGTCGTCGACGACCACCGCGACATCCGCGATCCGCTGGCCGCCTACCTGCGCCGGCACGACCTGCGGGTGAGCGTGGCGGCCGACGCCGCGGCGGCGCGGGCGATCCTCGGCACCAGCGCCATCGACCTCGTCGTCCTCGACGTGATGATGCCCGGCGAGGACGGGCTCTCGCTCTGTCGCCACATCCGCGAGGTGCACGACACGCCGGTGATCCTGCTGACGGCGATGGCCGAGCAGACCGACCGCATCGTCGGGCTGGAGATCGGCGCGGACGACTACGTGACCAAGCCGTTCGACCCGCGGGAGCTGCTCGCCCGGGTGAAGAACCTGCTGCGCCGGGCCGCCGCCCTGCCGCGCGAGCGCGCCGAACCCGGCGCGCGGCGCCTCGCCTTCGACCGCTGGATCCTGGATAGCGACCGGCGCGAGCTCGTCGACGGGGCGGGCGAGGCGGTCGTGCTCAGCACCGCGGAGTTCCGCCTGCTCGCCGCGCTGGTGCGGCGCCCGCGGGTGGTGCTGTCGCGCGACCAGCTCCTCGACCTGACGAGCGGCCGCACCGCCCAGGCCTTCGACCGCAGCATCGACAACCAGGTCAGCCGGCTTCGGCGCAAGCTCGAGCGCGATCCCGCCCATCCCGAGCTGCTCAAGACGGTGTGGGGCGGCGGCTACGTCTTCGCCACCGACGTGCGGGAGGTCCGGTGAGCCGCCTCGTGCCGCGCTCGCTCGTCTGGCGGCTGGCGCTGCTCCTGGTGCTGGCGGTGGTGGCCGCGCAGGCCGCGGCCTTCGCGATGTTCGCGAGCGAGGCGACCCGCGTCGGGCGCGCCGCCGGCCGCACCCAGGTGATCGACCGCATCGCCATCCTCGTCCGCCTGCTCGACACGGTGCCGGCGGACGCGGTCCCAGGAACCATCGCGGCCTTCAACTCGCCCAGGCACCACTTCTCGATCGGCCCGGCGAGCCTCGTCCCCGACGGGGCGATGGACGCCGACGAGGCCCGGCTGGCGCACGGCCTCGACCGCCGCCTGCAGGCGGATGCGACCGAGGCGCGCCTGCTCCTGGTCAAGCGCGACTCGGTCAGGCGCGACGTCGCCGACGACCCGCCGGCCGAGGGGCGCCGGGCCAAGCCGGAGGCGCTCCAGGTCTCGGTGCACCTCGCCGACGGGCGCTGGCTCAACGGCGAGGCGCCGGTCGCGCTGCCGACGCCGCCCTGGATGCGGATCGGCCTGTTCCAGATCGCCGCCAGCGTCGTCGCCGTGCTCGCCGTGGTCGGTCTTGGGCTGCGCGGGGTGGTCGGGCCGGTGACAGCCCTGGCGCAGGCCGCCGAGGAGGCCGGGCGCGGCACGATGGTCGCGCCGTTGCCGGAATCGGGCCCCGCGGAACTGCGGACGATGACGATCGCCTTCAACCGGATGCAGGCACGGCTCCGGGCCTACGTCGACGATCGCACCCGGATGCTCGCCGCCGTCAGCCACGACCTGCGCACGCCGATCGCCTCGCTGTGGCTGCGCGCGGAGATGGTGGAGGACGAGGACCTCCGCGCCGGCATGGTGCGGACGCTGGGCGACATGAAGCGGATGGTGGAGGCGACGCTGTCCTTCGCCCGCGACGACGCCGCCTCGCAGGCGAGCGGCCCCCTCGACCTCGCCGAGCTCGCCCGCACGCTGGCCTCGGACCACGCCGCGCTCGGCCGCGACGTCACCCTGTCGGCCCCAGAAGCCCTTCCCTTCGCCGGCCGGCCCGACGCCCTGAGGCGGGCGCTCGACAACCTCGTCGAGAATGCGGTCCGCTACGGGCGACGCGCGCGCCTCGCGCTCGATCGCGACGGCGCGGACGTGCGCATCCGGGTCGAGGACGACGGGCCGGGCATCCCTGCCGACCGGGTCGAGGCGATGTTCGAGCCCTTCGCCCGGCTCGACGATTCGCGCAGCGACGAGACCGGCGGCACCGGCCTCGGGCTCGCCATCGCGCGCTCGGCGATCCGCGCGCATGGCGGCGAGATCCGGCTGCACAACCTGCCGCAAGGGGGCCTGCGCGCGGAGGTCGTCCTGCCCGGGGCGGGACGCTGACGCCGGTCGCGGCGTTCAGCCGGTCTCCGGCGACGCGCGCATGAAACCGAAGTCGCAGCCCGCGTCGGCCTGCTCGACCGTCTCGTAGAGCAGGCGCGCGTAGCCGCGGGCGGCCCAGGCCGGGCGCTCGGCCGGACCCGCCTCGGACCGGCGCCGCTCCAGCTCGGCGTCGTCCACCAGGAGATCGATGCGACGGGCCGCCGTGTCGAGGCGGATGCGGTCGCCGGTGCGGACGAGCCCGAGCGGGCCGCCGTCGGCCGATTCCGGGGTGACGTGCAGCACGATCGTGCCGAAGGCGGTGCCGCTCATCCGCGCATCGGAGATGCGGACCATGTCCTTCACCCCAGCGGCGAGGATCTTCTTCGGGATCGGCAGGTAGCCGGCCTCGGGCATGCCGGGCGCGCCCTTGGGGCCCGCGTTCTGCAGGACGAGCACGTCGTCGGGGCCGACGTCGAGGTCGGGATCGTCGATCCGCGCGGTCATGTCGGGGATCGAGGCGAACACCACCGCGCGGCCCTCGTGCTGGAGCAGCGCCGGGCTTGCGGCGCTGTGCTTGATCACGGCGCCCCGCGGCGCGAGGTTGCCGTGCAGCACCGCCATCGCGCCCAGCGGCTTGATCGGGTTGTCCCGCGACCGGATCACCGTCTGGCCCGGGACGTCCTCGGCCGCCGCGGCCACGTCGCGGAGCGTCCCGCCGGCCACCGTCCCGGCGTCGAGGTCGATCAGGTCCCCGAGCTGCGCCATCAGCTTCGGGACGCCGCCGGCATGGTGGAAATGCTCCATGTAGTGGTCGCCGGACGGCTTCAGGTCGACCAGCACCGGCACCGCACGGCCGAGCCGGTCGAAGGCGTCGAGGTCGATTCCGTGCGGCGTGCGGTTGGCGATGGCGGTGAGGTGGATCAGCCCGTTGGTCGAGCCGCCGATCGCCTGGAGCACCACCTGCGCGTTGCGGAAGGCGTCCGGCGTCAGGAGCTCGCTCGGGCGGGGAGCGCCAGAGGCCGCCATCTCGGCGGCGCGCCGGCCGCTCGCCTCGGCGAGGCGGATGCGCTCGGCGTGCGGGGCGGGGATCGTCGCCGACATCGGCAGCGACAGGCCGAGCGCCTCGGCGATGCAGGCCATGGTGCTGGCCGTGCCCATCACCATGCAGGTGCCGACGGAGGGCGCGAGCCGGCCCTCGACGGCGGCGATCTCGGCCTCGTCGAGCTGGCCGGCGCGGTGCGCGCTCCAGAGCCGGCGGCAATCGGTGCAGGCGCCCAAAACCTCGCCCTTGTGGTGGCCCACCACCATCGGCCCGGTCGGGATCACCACCGTCGGCAGGTCGGCGCTGGCCGCGGCCATGATCTGAGCCGGAAGCGTCTTGTCGCAGCCGCCGATGACGATCACCGCGTCCATCGGCTGGGCGCGGATCATCTCCTCGGTCTCCATCGCCATCAGGTTGCGCAGGAACATCGAGGTCGGGTGCGCGAAGCTCTCGTGGATCGAGATGGTGGGGAACACCATCGGCATCGCGCCGGCGAGCATGACACCGCGCTTGGCCGCCTCGATCAGCGCCGGCACGTTGCCGTGGCATGGATTGAAGTCGCTGGCCGTGTTGGTGATGCCGACGATCGGCCGGTCGAGGGCGTCGTCGGAATAGCCCGCCGCCTTGATGAAGGCCTTGCGCAGGAACAGCGAGAACCCGGCATCGCCGTAGCTGGTGAGACCCTTTCGCAGACCCTTGCTCATCGTGCCGTTCCTCGCTCCGATCCAGGTTCACACACTCGGCGGCTCGGTTTCGGATCGGGGGCCGACCGGCTCCCTCTCCCTTTGGGAGAGGGTTGAAGTGAGAGGCGTGACCTCTCCGGAAAGCTCACGCCCCTCATCCTGTCCTTCTCCCCCATGGGAGAAGGGACCCGCGCGATGTCACGGCTCCCAAGCGCCGTGTGCGCCCGCCTCCGCGCGCGCACAGCCAGCCGTCAGCGTTCCAGCGCGGCCGGGTTCACGAGGTTCCGCGGCCGCTCGCCGGACAGGATCCTGAGCATCTCCTCCACCGCCCCGAGGCCCATCGCGCGCAGGCTCGTGGCGGTGGTTCCGGCGACGTGCGGCGTCAGCAGCAGGTTCGGGCAGGCGTGGAGCGGATGGTCGGGCGCCAGCGGCTGATGCTCGAACACGTCGAGCGCCGCGCCGCCGAGCCGGCCGGTGTTCAGCGCCGCCACCACCGCGTCGGTCACGACGATCGGCCCGCGGGCGACGTTGATCAGCACCGCACCCGGGCGCATCCGCCCGATCAGCGCGGCGTCGACCAGCCCGCGCGTGGCGTCGGTGAGCGGGCAGGCGATCACCACCGCGTCGCTGCCCGAGAACAGCGTCGCGACGTCCACCGGCTCGACGAGCCCGCCATGGTCCGATGCGATCCGCGACGCCCCGAGCACGCGCAGGCCGAAGCCGTGGCGGGCGATTCCCGCGACGCGGCGGCCGATCTCGCCCATCCCGAGGATGCCGAGCGTGGTGCCGCCGATCTCGGCGAGGTCGTTGGCGCGGGTCTTGGCCGCGAGCCAGCCGTCCCGGCGCAGGCCGGCATCGACGTCGGCGAGCCGCCGCCGCAGGGCGAGGAGGGCGGAGAGGACGTACTCGGCTACCGCCCCGGTGTTGCTGCCGGGCAGGTTCGCCACCGGGATCCCGCGGGCGGTGGCGGCCGCCAGCGGCACGAAGTCCAGCCCGACGCCGTGGCGGACGATGCCGCGAAGCTTCGGCGCGTGGTCGAGGATGTCGTCGGGCAGCTGCGCGCGCACGATCATCCCGGCGGCGTCGGGGGCGAGCGCCCGCAGGGAGGACGCCGCCGTGTCGGGGGCGACGAAGACGCGGGCATGGGGCGCCAGCATCGCGACCGCGTCGGGGTGGATCGGGTTGGTGAGGAGGACGAGGGGCAGGGGGGTCAAGGAACGGCCTTTCTCGCCTTGGGCAACTCAGCCCGTGAAGCGCGCCAGCGTGACCGCCGTGTCGCCGTAGGTCCGCCGTTCCAGGTCCGTGAACCCCGCCGGCAGAGCGACGACCGCGTCGGCGGATTCTTCGATCACCACCAGGGCGTCGGGCGTCAGCCAGCCGCCCTGCGCGGCCGCCGTCAGCGCTGCGGGCGCCAGGTCGTGGCCGTAGGGCGGATCGCAGAACACCAGGGAGAAGCGACCGGTGGTGCCCGAGGGGCCGAGCTTGGTCGCGTCCCGCCGGAACAGGCGGGTGCGCCCCTCGGCGCCGAACTGCTCGATGTTCTCGCGGATGACGCCGCGCGCCTCCGCCCCCTCGTCGACCAGCAGCGCGTAGGCCGCGCCGCGGGACAGCGCCTCGAAGCTCAGCGCGCCGGTGCCGGCGAACAGGTCGAGGATGCGGGCGCCCGGCACCGCGTCGTCGTAGGCGTGGGCCAGAACGTTGAACAACGCCTCCCGCAGGCGGTCCGAGGTCGGGCGGATCGCGTCGGAGCGCGGGCTGGCGAGGCGCCGGCCGCGCCAATCCCCGCCGACGATCCTCACCGCCCGCCGCGGCCGGGCGGACGGCCGCCGCCGCCGGGCCGGCCGCCGGGCTTCGCACCGAACCCGCCGGACGGCTTGCCCCCGAACCCGCCGGGCTTGCCGCCCGCCGGACGACCGGCCCCGCCGCCGGGTCGGCCCTGGCCGCCCTTGAACCCGCCCTCGCCGCGCGGCTTGAAGCTGCCCTCGACGCGGCCCTTGTAGCCGGTCTCGCGCTCGCCGCCGGGCTTGCCGCCGAACCCGCCCGACGGCTTTCCGCCGAAGCCGCCGGGCTTCGCACCGAATCCGCCGGGCTTGCCGCCGAACCCGCCGGGTCGATCGCCCGGCTGCCCGGCCGGCTTCTTGCCCTGGTAGCCGCGCCCCTCCGGGCGGGCACCCTCGGCGCGGCCGCCGTCCCGGCGCTCGCCCTGGTACCCGCGCGATTCACCGCGGTCGCCGCGCGGGCGCTCGCCGGACTCCTGCCCGCGGAACCCCGTGCCGCGATCGCTGCGCGGGGGCCCGCGATCCGCGCCCTCGTTGAAGCGCGGGGTGTAGGGCCGCTCCGGGCGGGCGCCCGCGTCGCGATCGTCGCGCCTGCGCTGCGGCTTCGCGCCGTTCTCGTCGCGGGCGTAGCGGCGCTGCGGCTGCGCCTCCTCGGCGGGCGCCGGGCTCGCCGACAGCCGCTCGACGAGGACGCGCCGGTCGCCGGTGTTGATCGCCCCGACGCGCTCGCGCCCGCGGCTCTCGGCCGCCGCCGCCCGCTCGGCCTTCGGGTCGGCGCCGCGGCGCGGCACCTTGGAGGGCCGGAAGCCCTCCGGATTGTCGGATTCGCCGGCGCGCCAGACGGACCGGCGCGGACCGGCGCCCATGCCGCCGGTGGGCACGCGGGCCGGCGCGGCCGGGCGCACCGGGCGCCCGCCGGAGGGCGCGCGGCCGCGGGGCGCCTCGTCCCGGCGCGAGCGCTCGGCCTGGGCCTCCTTCTTCGGCCCGCCGAAGGGCGCGATCGGCTCGCGCACCGGGCTCTCGAAGTCGACGCCGGCCTGACTCGCGAGGCCCTTGCCGAGCTGCTCCTTCAGGACCTTGGTCTTGATCTCCTCGGTCAGCCCGACCTCGAGGTCGCCGAGCTGGAACGGCCCGAACGACAGCCGGATCAGCCGGTTCACCGACAGGCCGAGATGCTCGAGGATGCGCTTGACCTCGCGGTTCTTGCCCTCGCGCAGGCCGAGCGTCAGCCAGACGTTGTCGCCGCTGGCGCGATCGAGGGTCGCCTCGACCGGGCCGTATTCCATGCCGTCGATGGTCACGCCCTTGCGCAGCTGGTCGAGCTCCATCTGCGTGATGTCGCCGAAGGCACGCACGCGATAGCGGCGCAGCCAGCCGGTATCGGGATGGGCGATCACCTTGGCGAGGCCGCCGTCGTTGGTCAGCAGCAGCAGGCCTTCGGTGTTGATGTCGAGGCGGCCGATGGCGACGACGCGCGGCATCTCCTCGGGCATCACCTCGAACACGGTCTGGCGCCCTTCCGGGTCGCGCGCCGTGGTGACGAGGCCGCGCGGCTTGTGGAAGATCCAGAGCCGGGTGCGCTCGCGCGTCGGCAGCGGCTCGCCGTCGACGGTGATGGCGTCGGAATCCGTCACGTTGATCGCCGGCGTGTCGAGCACGCGGCCGTTCAGCGTGATGCGGCCTTCCGCGATCATCGCCTCGACGTCGCGGCGCGAGGCGATGCCGGCGCGGGCGATCGCCTTGGCGATGCGCTCGCCCTCGTAGGTCTCGGGCGCAGCGGGGGCGGCCTTCGCCGGCGCGGTCTCGGGGGCCGCGATCTCGGAAGCCGTGGCCTCCGGCGCGGCGGCCTCGAGATCCTCGAGCTCGGCCTCATCGACGGGGGCCGACGCTGCCGGGGTCGGCTCGGCCGCGGCCGGGCGGCGGCGCAGGGGGGCGTCGCCGCCGCGCTCCTTCGAAACCTTCTCCTTGGCCGGGCGCTCGTTGGCGTGCCGGTCCTTGGGTCGGTCGCGGGCCACGCGCTCCCGCGGCGCCTCGTCGTCCGCGGACCGGACGTTGGCGTCGGTGGCCGGGCTCCAAGGCTCTGGACGGGAAGGCTCGTCCTGAGAGGCCGCCTCACGGCGTGCGGGCTCGGCGTTCGCCGGGGTCTCGGGCGCCTGCGTCGTCTCGGGACCGCGGACGGGCTCGTCCGCGGAGGGGGTGGTCGGATTGTCGCTCATCGGCAAGCCCATAACAGAGCGGGCCCCGCCGCGCGAGACGGATCGTCGCTCAGGGGCGTCCGGCCAGCAGGCCGAGCCCGAAGCCGACGAAGATCGCACCGGTGGCCCGGTCGAACAGGCGCCGCAGCGCAGGCCTGGCGAGATGGCGCGCGAGCTGCCGGCCGCCGAGGGCGTAGACGGCATACCAGAACGCCTCGGCGGCGGCGAAGGTCGCGACCAGGATCGTCAGCTGCAACCCCTGATCCGCGGCGGGATCGATGAATTGCGGCAGGAACGCCGCCGCGAACAGCAGGAGCTTCGGGTTGCTCGCCCCGATCAGGAACCCGCCCCGGAACAGGCCGCCGGCGGAGGGGGCGATCGGTCCCGTTCCGACCTGCGGCACCCCGCCGGCCCCGCGCCACGCCTGAATCCCGAGGAGGACCAGGTATGCGACGCCGGCATAGCGCAGCCCTGCGAACAGGTTGGGCGAGGCGGCGAGCACGGCGCCCAGCCCCGTCGCCGAGGCGCAGAGCACCAGCACCACGGCCGACAGGCACCCGGCCATGGCGAACAGGCTGGCTCCGAGGCCGAAGCGAAGGCTGCGCGTCATCACGTGCAGCATGTTCGGGCCGGGGGTGCCGGAAAGCAGGAAGACGGCGCAGAGGAAGAGCGCCCAGGTTTGGGGATTCATGGACCGGACAGGGTGAGGTGAGGGCACCTGAGGCTACGCCCGCACGCGTTCCAATGCACCCCGGCACGCGAGAAGGGCGGCCCGATCCGGGCCGCCCTTCTCACAACGCAGAACTAGTCCGGCCGGTCAGAGCCGCGGCGCGCGTCCGCGCATCACGCCGAACACGGCGGAGACCAGGAACAGGGCGATGGCCACGAAGAAGACGATCTTGGCCGCCTCCATCGCCGTCCCGGCGATGCCGCCGAAGCCGAGGAGCGCCGCGACCAACGCGACCACGAGAAAGGTGATGGCCCAACCGATCATGCAGACCTCCTGGAAACGAATGCGTTGATGCAAGGCCGGGGGACGCACCGACCGGCCGACCGAACCCCGATGCGGAACGAAACCCGCATCCGCACCGGGGGATGCGTTGCTGCGAGGCTTACTTGCCGACGGCCGACTTGACGTCGCCCTTGACGCCTTCGGCCTTGCCCTTGGCTTCCTGCGCGGCGCCGTCGGCCTTCAGGTTCGCGTTGTCCGTCGCGTTGCCGATGCCCTGCTTGGCCTTGCCGACCGCCTCGTTGGCGGCGCCCTTGATCTTGTCGGTGGTGCTGCTCATCGCCGGCTCCTCATCCTGAATGCGGCCGTGCCGCGTTGGATGAGAAACGGCCGGCCCCAGCTGAATGTTCCGCCGATTAACATTGATCGGATTGGGGTCGATGTGTCGGCCGGTGCGGCGCGCTTTGCGGCGGCGGTGCCGGCGGCTAGGAACGTCCTCGTGCCCGACTCGATCCCTCCCGCGAAGACGTCGCCGTTCGATCTCGCCTTCTCCGCGGCGCGCCGCGCGGCGGAGGCCGGCGAGGTGCCGGTCGGTGCCGTCATCGTGCGCGGCGGCGTCGTGCTGGCGGTGGCGCACAACCGGCCGCGGGCGCTGAACGATCCGACGGCGCATGCGGAGATCCTGGCGATCCGCGCCGCCTGCGCCGTCCTCGGCGACGACCGGCTGCCGGGCTGCGACCTCTACGTGACCCTGGAGCCGTGCCCGATGTGCGCGGGCGCGATCGGCTTCGCGCGGATCCGGCGGCTCTATTACGGCGCCGCCGACCCCAAGGGCGGCGGGGTCGAGAACGGCGCCCGCGTGTTCAATCATCCGACCTGCCACCACGCGCCGGATGTGTATGGCGGCTTCCGCGAGGACGAGGCGGCGGCATTGCTGCGCGCCTTCTTCCGCGAGCGGCGGGACTGACCCGTCGCCCCTGCGCGCGAACCGGCCCCGCCCGCCCGACGTTGCCCCGTCGGACAACCCGGAAGCCGCCTCCATGAGACCGACCTATCATCGCGCCATGATCGTCGGGGCCGGCTCGGGCCTCAGCGCGGCGCTCGCCCGGCAACTCGCCGCCGACGGCCTGCGGGTTGGGCTGGCGGCCCGCGACGTCGGCAAGCTCGACGCGCTCGCCCGCGAGACCGGCGCGGCGGTCCACGCCTGCGACGCGAGCCGGCCGGACGACGTCGAGGCGCTGTTTGCCGCGATCGAGCCGGCGCTCGGCGGCCCGCCGGACGTGGTGGTCTACAACGCCAGCGGGCGCGTGCGCGGCGCGATCGCGGAGCTCGACCCGGCGGCCGTCGCCCAGGCGCTCGCCGTCTCGGCCTTCGGCGGGTTCCTGGTGGCGCAGGCGGCCGCCCGGCGCATGCTGCCGGCCCGGCACGGCGCGATCCTGCTCACCGGGGCCTCGGCGAGCGTGAAGGGGTTCGCCGGCTCGTCGGCCTTCGCCATGGGCAAGTTCGCCCTGCGCGGCCTGGCCCAGAGCCTGTCGCGCGAGCTGCAGCCCCAGGGCATCCACGTGGCCCACTTCGTCATCGACGGCGCGATCCGGAACCCGGCCCGCGCGCCCGAGGCGCCGGATGCCCCCGACAGCCACCTCGACCCGGAGGCCATCGCCCGCAGCTACCGCGACGTGCTGCGCCAGGATCGCAGCGCCTGGACCCAGGAGCTGGAGCTGCGCCCCTGGGTCGAGCGGTTCTGAGAGACCTGCGGCCTCACCCGTGCCGCAGGTCGCCCACCGGCGCCGGCGGGGGCCGGAAAGGTTGCGCGGTCGCGGGGATCTTGAACGGCAGGACGTTCGAGGGACGCTCGTCCGCGACCGGGGGCGACGGCCGCCGGCGGCCCAACCGGAGGATCAGGCCGACCACGAGCCGGCTGCAGCCGCGCGCGGCGTGACGCTGCGCCCGGCTTCGCGTCCAGATCGGAAAATCCTGGCGGTTTCGCATGTCGGGCTCCCTCGTCAGGCTCGGACACGAGAGAACACCGCGATTCCGATGACCCGCACATCACCCGTTTGGGGGATGCCCCCGGCGATCGGTAAACGGCCGCGATGGGTCGGCTCAGGCCGGGTCCGGGCGCGCGGCGACGGCCTCGATCTCGACGAGGTAGCCGTGGTGCAGGCCCGGCACCGGCACCACGGCGCGGGCGGGGCGGGCCGCGCCGAACATCTCCGCGTAGATCCGATCGAAGGCCGGCCAGTTCTCGACGCCGACCAGGTAGGCGGTGACCTTGAGCACGCGCTCCGGGCCGCATCCGGCCGCGCCGAGGATGGCGAGCACGTTGGCCAGCGCCTGCCGGGCCTGCTCCTCGAACGGGCGGTCGAAGGTATGGCTGCCGTCGGGGCGGGGCCCGAGCTGGCCCGAGACGAAGACGAGGTCGCGCCATGCCGTCGCCTGGGCATAGTGCCCGGCGGGCTCCGGCACGGCCTTCGTCGCGATGCGCTCGATCGGATCTGTCATGGGGAGGATCACCAGCCGGCGATGCGGGGCCACGTGGCGGAGACGCGCCCGGCGGCGTCGAGCACGTGGTAGCTTCCGTGCTGCGCGGCGGTGGCGCAGGCATGGTTGGGCAGGATGCGCAGGCGCGCGCCCAAGGCAAGGTCCGGCAGCGCGGCTGCGGATCCGGGGCGGAGGGCGACGATGCCGTGCTCCTGGTTGGCGTCGCGCACGATCAGGTCGGGGTAGGGCGTCCCCGCCGGATCGCAGACGATCCCGTAGCCCTGGTCGACGGCTTGGCGCGCGGTGCCGCGGTCGCGCGACAGCGCCATCCATCCGGCGTCGACGATGATCCAGCCCTTCGCGCGCTGGTGCCCGATCACCGTCGCCAGCACCGACAGGACGATGTCCCCGGTTGCGCAGGTGCCGATGCCGGCCTGGAACAGGTCGCCGAACATGAAGACGCCGGCCCGCACTTCGGTCACGCCGTCGAGCGCCTCGGCGAACCGCGCGGTCGGGGTCGAGCCGATGCTGACCACGGGGCAGGGGAGGCCGGCGGCCCGCAGGTGCCCGGCCGCCGCGACGCCGGCCGCGCGCTCGGCCTCCGCCGCCGCCGCGATCCGCTCAGGCTCGCTCAGGCCGTAGCTGTCGCCGGCATGCAGCAGCACCCCGCGCAGCACCGCGCCCCCGGCGACGAGGACGCGGCCGATCGCCGTCAGCGTCCCGGCGTCGTCCGGCGCGACCCCCGAGCGGTGCCCGTCGGCGTCGACCTCGATCAGGACGGGCAGGGGCGCGCAGACGGGATCGCGGTTGGCCGCCACCCACGCCGCGACGGCCTCGGCCTGCGCCACGCTGTCGAGGATGATCGCGAGGTCGGCCCCGTATTGCCGGCGGATGCCGCCGACCCGATCGAGCTTCTGCGGCGCGATGCCGACGCCGTAGGTGAGGTCGGTCACGCCGCCCTCGGCGAAGTAGGCGGCCTCGCGCAGCGTCGAGACCATGGCCGGCCCGCGCGGGCCGGTCATCGCGCGGCGCGCCACGTCGAGGGACTTCGCCGTCTTGAGATGGGGCCGGAAGGCGACGCCGAGGCCGGCGAGCCGCGCCCGCATCCGCGCGACGTTGGCGGTCAGGCGCGCCTCGTCGAGGAGCAGGCAGGGGGTGTCGAGGGCGGCGAGCGAATCCGCGGCGAGGTCGGTGACGGCCATCGCGACCCCTTTCCGATTCCGGTCCCGGCCTTCTAGGCAGATGCCGGGCGCAGGGCTAGGTGGTCGAGACCGTCGCCCGGCCTCGGAGAACCGCCATGACAGACGCGAACGCCGTCATCCTCCGCGCGTTCGGCGCCCCCGAGGCGATGCGCCTCGAAGCCGTCGACCTGCCCCCGCCCGGACCGGGCGCGGTGCTCCTGCGCCAGACCGCGATCGGCTTCAACTTCATCGACGTCTACCAGCGCAAGGGGGTCTACCCGCTGCCGCTGCCGACCGGGCTCGGCCACGAGGCCACCGGGCGGATCGAGGCGCTGGGCGAGGGCGTCGCGGGGTTCCGGGTCGGCGACCGGGTCGCCTATATGAACGCGGGGCTCGGCAGCTACGCCGACCGGCGCGTCGTGCCGGCGGACAAGCTGGTGGCGATCCCCGACGCGGTCTCGGACGAGGACGCCGCCGCCCTGCTGTTCAAGGGGATAACCGCGCAGTACCTGCTCCGGCGCACCCACGCGGTCCAGCCGGGCGAGGTGGTGCTGGTCCATGCCGCGGCCGGCGGCGTCGGGCAGATCCTGTGCCGCTGGGCCAAGGCGCTCGGCGCCACCGTGGTTGGCACCGCGGGATCGGCGGAGAAGTGCGCGGTGGCGCGCGAGGCCGGCTGCGACGTGGCGATCGACTATTCGCGAGGGGGCTGGCCCGAGGCACTGCTCGCCGCCACCGGCGGCCGCAAGGCGCGGGTCGTCTACGATTCGGTCGGCCGCGACACCTTCCTGCATTCGCTCGACCTCGCCGCGCCCTTCGGCCTCGTGGTGCTCTACGGCGCCGCCTCCGGGCCGGCGCCGGCGATCGAGCCGGAGCTGCTGAACAAGAAGGGCTGCCTCTTCCTCACCCGCCCGTCGGTGTTTCCGCACAATGCCGACCCCGCGGACCTGCGGGCCAACGCGGCCGAGGTCTTCGCCGCCATCGCCTCGGGGGCGATCGTCGCGCGCATCGGCGCGCGGTTCCCGCTCGCGGAGGCGGTCGCGGCGCACCGCGCGGCGGAGGCACGCGAAACGACGGGATCGATCCTGCTGCTGCCGTGAGGCACGCCGCCCGTCAGGTCGCCCGCACCACCACCTCGACCAGGTTCGGCGCGCCCGACCGGATCCCGTGCTCGATCGCCGCCGCGATGTCGGCCGCCCGGGTCACGCGCCGCGCCGGCACGCCCATCGAGGCGGCCAGCGCGACGAAGTCGATGCGCGGATCGACGAGGTCCATGGCGATGAAGCGGTTGGCGCGCACCGACGCGTAGTGGGATTGCGACTTCATGTAGTTCTTCAGGATGTTGTACTCGGCGTTGTTGATCACCACGAAGGTCACCGGCAGCGCTTCGTGGGCGGCGGTCCACAGCGCCTGGGGCGAGTACATCGCCGCGCCGTCGCCGACGACGCAGACCACCGGCGCGCGGTCGAGGCCGAGCGAGGTGCCGACCGAGGCCGGCATTCCCCAGCCCAGGACGCCGCCGCGCATCGAGGCGTACTGGTGCGTCTTGTCGCTGTGCAGGAAGGTGCGCAGATGCGCCATCGTCGCCGGCGCCTCATCGACGATGGCGGTGTCGGCGCCGACGGCGCGGGCGATCTCGCGGGCGGCGACCAGCGGCGCGATCACCGGGTCGGCGAAGGCGGCATCGGCCGCCTCGGTCAGCTTTCCGCGACGGGCCGCGTAGATCCGCGCGGCCGCGACCCGCAGCTCGGCATAGGCGTCGGCCCGCTCCGCGAGGCGCGGCCTCAGGAGCGGCAGCAGCGCGTCGAGGGAGGCGCGCACGTCGCCGACCATCGAGAGGGTGGTTTCGTAGGTGCGCCCGAGGTCGCGCACGTCCGCCGAGAGCTGGAACACCTGCGTGCCGGCCGGCACCGCCGAGCCTTCCGTGTAGAGCACCGTGATCAGCGACTTGCCGCCGAGCGCGAACACCGCGTCGTAGGCGCCGAGGATGCCGGCGATCTCCGTGGCCTTGGTCGGCAGGTTCCCGGCCCAGAGCGGATGCGCGGTGGGGAAGGGGATGTGGGCCGGCCAGGACGAGCCGTAGACCGGCGCGCCGAGGAGGTCGGCGAGCGCCACGGCCTGGCCGGAGGCGTCGCTGGCGTCGATCTCGTCGCCGGCGATGACGGCTAGGCGCCCGGGCGCCACCGCGGCGAGGTGGTCGGCGAGCCGCTCGAGCGAGCCCGCCACGGCGCAGCGGTCGATCGTCGAGACGCCGCCGGCGGGCGCGGCGGTCATCGCCTCCATCACGTCCATCGGCAGCGACAGGAAGACCGGGCCCGAGGGCGCGGCCGAGCAGTCGTGGAAGGCGCGCCGCAGCAGGATCGGCAGCTGGTCGGCGTTGGTGACCTCGCGCGCCCACTTCACGGCGGGCGTGGCGAGGCTGACGAGGTCGCCGAACAGCAGCGGATCGGTGATCGCGTGACGCGAATCCTGCTGGCCCGCCGTCACCACCAGCGGCGTGCCCGAGACGTGGGCGTTGATCAGGTTGCCGAAGCCGTGGCCGAGGCCGCCGGCGGTGTGGAGGTTGAGGAAGGCGGGCCGGCGCGCGGCATGCGCGTAGCCGTCGGCCATCGCCACCGCACTCGCCTCCTGCAGCGCCAGCACGTAGGCGATGTCGGGGGTCTCGGTGAGCGCGTCGATCAGCGGCAGCTCGGTGGTGCCGGGATTGCCGAAGATGTAGCGGACCCCCTCCGAGCGCAGCACCTCGAGCAGCACCATCGCCCCTCGGCGGCTTCCGAGCGCGTCCACCGTCGCAATCGCCATGGCCGTCCTTTCCGTCCCGTCGCGCGGCCGAGGCTACGCCGATGGCCGCACGGGGCAACCGCCCGGCGCGGTCAGAGCGCCAAGTGGGCCGCGACCGCCGAGGCGGCGCGCACCGCTCCCTGCGAGGCGCCCGTCGCGTAGCGGATCGCGTGGCGCGCGACGCGGTTGCGCACCCGGCGGACCGCCCAGGGCAGGGCGGTCTCGGTGGCGAGCGCGCGGGCGTAGAGGCTGGATCGCAGGCTCGCCGCGTCGCAGGCGACCTTGACCGGGTCGGCATAGAACGCGGCGACCTTGTCGGCACCCATGCCGGGCGTCGCGAGCCAGCCCGGCAGGTGGGCGTCGGCCAGTTGCCGCACGTCGGTCAGCACCTTGCCGATCCCGGTCCCGGGAATCGGGCACGCGGTCTGGAACGCGTCGCCGACGAGGACCACCCCGTCGCGAACGTGGCCCTCGGCCCGCATCAGGTCGATCGGGCGCACCTCGACCGAGCCGGCGACGGCGAGGTCCGGGCAATGGGCCGCGAGCCCCGGCATCAGCGCGCGCAGGGCCGCCTCCGGCTCGGCGCGAAACGCCTTCGTCCAGGGGGCGTTCGGCTGCTGGTAGCCGAACAGGTTCGCCCGCATGGTCTCGCCGAGCGGGAACAGCGTCAGGTAGGCGTCGCGCCCGCCGAACCGTTCGGAGAAGTAGGTCATCGCCCGAAACGGGAAGGCGTCGCGCGGCGCCGCCATGTCGAAGCCGACGGCCAGCGAGTGGCGTTCGCCGATCACGCGCCGGACGATCCCGGCCTTGCGGCGCAGCACGTCGCCGAGCCCCGTCGCCAGCACCACGAGGCGGCCGGCGAACCGGCGCCCGTCGCCGAGGGTGACGACCTGCCGCTCCGGGCCGAGATCGAGGTCGGCGACCCGGCCGACGGTGAGCAGCCCGGCGGGCAGGTCGGCCCGCAGGGCGTTGATCAGGTCGGGATAGGCGGCGCCGTACTCGGTGTTGCGCTCCCAATGCGCGAGGCTGCCGAAGCGCACGACCCGGACGGTGTCGGTCCTCGTGGTGCACCCGCGGGCGGCGGCGCCGAACCCGAGGGACTCGAACAGCGACATCTGCGCGGAGCCGTACTTCTCGGCGCGGAAATCGTGCGGGTGGACGGCGTGGGTGTCGATCAGCGCGACGCTGCGGCCGTCGCGGGCGAGGCGGCCGGCCAGGCAGGTTCCGGCCAGGCCGGCGCCGATCACCACGACATCGAAGCAGTCCGTCTGAGCAGGCATGGCGAGCACATCCCTCCGGCAGGGGCGCCTTCGACACGCCCGCACGGTACAGAAGTCGCAACCATCCCGAAAAGAAGATCCTTGCGTAGTTCTTCGCGATCAACCCTTCGTGACCAGCGAGAAACATCGTGGCAATGTTCTACCGAAGGTAGAGATCGCGTCGCGCCTTCATCGACGACGACATGATGCGGTCTGTTCAGGCGTCGCAACCGTCGCGCAAGTGCGTCACGAATTCCTGCGCGAAGGTCGGCAAGCCTTCGTAGCTGCGCAGGCACAGGGTCAGGGCGCGCGTCGCCCACGGCTCGATCAGCGGCACGACGGCGATGTCGAGGCCGCGGGCGACCCGCCGGGCCATGCTCTCGGGCACGATGCCGACGCCGACGCGGGCATCGACGAGGCGGCAGACGGCGTCGAACCCGCGCAGCTGCACGCGCAGGCGCATCGGGCGCCCGACGCGCGCCGCCTTGTCGGCGAGAAACCGGGTGAGCGCGCTCGCCCGGTCGAGACCGACGAGGTCGTGCGCCAGCACCTCGGCGAAGGCGACCGCCCCGCGCCCGGCCAGGGCGTGCCCGCGCGCCGCCACCAGCACGAAGCGGTCCTGCCGGAACGGGAAGGTCTCGAGGTCGCCGGTGTCGACCGTGCCCGACAGGATGCCGAGGTCGGCCTGCCCGTCCGCGACGAGGCCGACGATCTCGTCCGAGGTGTGCTCGTCGATCTCGACGCTGACCCCGGGGTTCTTCGCCAGGTAGGCGGCCAGCGCATCCGGCAGGAATTCGGTGAGCGCGTTGGTGTTGGCCAGGACCCGGATCTGCCCGACCGTGCCGCCGGAGAAGGCCGAGAGCTCGCCCTGCATCCGTTCGATCGCGGCGATCAGCCCGCGGGCATGCGCCAGCAAGGCCCGCCCGGCCGGGGTCGGCGTGACGCCGAGACGGGTGCGGGTGAGCAGGGCGGCGCCGAGCGAGGTCTCCATTGCCCGGATCCGCGTCGAGGCGGCGGCGAGCGCGAGGTTCGCGCGCGCCGCCCCGTGGGTGATCGAGCCGGCCTCGACCACGTGGCGGAAGAGGGTGAGGTCGGACAGGTCGAAGCGCATCATCGCCCGGCTTCCTTACGCGGGCCGCGAAGCCGCTGCCGGCGCCACCGCGATGCACGAGCGACTGCGAAACGCGCGCTCCCGACGCTCAGCCTTCGCCGATCGCGAAGGCACCATCAAGGAAATCCGTATTGCGAACCGTTCCAATCGGGCCCCTAACCATCGGGCGGATCGAACAGGGTAGGGGCAGGGCGGCATGGGAGGCGGGACGACGATCTGGGCGACCGGCGCGCTGCTCGTGCTCTGCATGGGCCTGTGGGCGACGGCGCTGCTGCCCGAGATCGTCACCGCGCTGCTGTTCTTCGCCCTCGCCATGCTGCTCAAGCTCGGCACGGCGGCGACGGTGTTCTCCGGCTTCGCGGCCTCGGCCTTCTGGCTGGTGATGTCGGGGATGGTGGTCGGCCTCGCGATGACGCGGACCGGCCTCGGCGCACGCCTGGCGCAGGGGCTGAGCGGCCGGCTCTCGGGCTCCTATCCGCGCCTCGTCGCCGGGCTCGTGGGGTTCAGCTTCCTGCTCGCCTTCGTGATGCCGTCGAACCTCGGGCGCATCGCGCTGATGATTCCGGTGACCCTGTCGCTCTGCGACGCGTTCGGGCTGGCGCCCGGGCGGAAGGGCCGGATCGGCGCGGTGATGGCGGTCGGGCTCGCGACCCCGATCCTGTCGGCGGCGATCCTGCCCGCCAACGTGCCGAACCTGGTGATGGCCGGCGCGGCCGAGCGGCTCCAGGGCCTGCACCTCACCTACCTGCCCTATCTCTGGCTGCACGCGCCGGTCCTGGCGCTGGTGAAGGGCGTGCTGCTCGTGGCACTCCTCGTGACGCTGTTCCCCGACCGGCTCGAATCCGGTGCCGCGGCGCTGCCGGCCCTGCCCCCGGCCTCGCCCGCCGAGCGCCGGCTGGCCGCGATCCTCGTCGGCACGCTGGCGCTATGGATGACCGACGGGCTGCACGGCATCGCCCCGGCCTGGGTCGGGCTCTCGGCCGCGGTGATCTGCCTAATGCCGCGGATCGGCGTGCTGCCGGCGGACGCCTTCGCGCAGGTCTCGCTGCGCACCTGCTTCTACATCGCCGCGCTGCTCGGCCTCGTGGCGGTCGTCAACGAGACCGGCTTGGGCGAGCGGCTCGGCCACGCGCTGCTGGCGGTCGCGCCCCTGAGCCCGGGCGCGACCGTGCAGAACTTCGCGGTGCTGACCGGCGTCGCCACGGCGCTCACCCTCGTGGTCACGGCCAACGGCGCGCCCGCGCTCTACACGGCGCTGGCGGGCGAGATGGCGCAGGCCAGCGGCTGGCCTGTGCTCGACGTGGTGATGGTGCAGGTTCTCGGCTACGCGACGCTGTTCTTCCCGTATCAGGCGCCGCCCATCGTGTTCGCGCGCGAGCTCGGCGGCGTGTCGCTGAAGGACGCGACGCGCGCGACCTTCGCCTACGGGGTCGCGACGCTGCTGGTCGCCGCGCCGCTCGACTACCTCTGGTGGCGGCTGATCGGGCGACTGCCATGAGAAGGATACGTGTCGCGAGAACGGCGCCCGCCGTGCCCGGCGGCAGGCGATATCCCGACGAAATCGTCATCTCCGTCCTGCCATGCCGCATTGCGGCGAAACGCTCGGGCCTCTAGCGCTACAGATTAGAGACGGTCCAATTCCAAGATCGACCCGGTTCCGAGAACGACACGAGGCCTCCCGCACGATGGCACCCACCGCACGCCCCACCGTCGCCCAGCCGCTCTCGCCGCATCTCCAGATCTATCGCTGGACCTGGACGATGGCGATGTCGGTGTTCCACCGCGTCACCGGCACGGCGCTCTACGGCGGCACCGCGCTCGTCGCGATCTGGCTCGTGGCGCTCGCCTCCGGCCCGGCGGCCTACGCCTGGGTGGCGTGGTTCTTCGGGTCCTGGATCGGGCGGATCGTGCTGTTCGCCTACACCTGGATCCTGCTGCACCACATGCTGGGCGGCCTGCGGCACTTCGTGTGGGATGCCGGATACGGCTTCGACCGCGACAAGCGCATGGCGCTGGCCCGCGCCACCCTGATCGGCTCAACGACGCTGACCATCGTCGTCTGGGCCGTCGCCCTTCTGGCGCGCTGAGGAGTTCCCGCCATGGCCAAGGCCAAGATCCTCCAGAACCCGCAGGTCTCGATCCGCACGCCCCGCGCCCGCGTCCGCGGCCTCGGCGTCGCCCACCACGGCGTCGGGCATTGGTGGATGCAGCGGCTGACCGCCGCCGCCAACGCGCCGCTGATGCTCGCCTTCGTGGTGATCATCGCGCTGATGGCCGGCCGCTCCTACGCGGAGGCGGTGGCCCTGGTGTCGCACCCCTTCGTCGCGATCGTCCTGATCCTCGCCGTGACCTCGGTCGCGATCCACATGCGTCTCGGGATGCAGGTGATCATCGAGGATTACGTCCACAGCCCGGGGCTGAAGATCGCCGCGGTGTTTGCCAACAACTTCTACGCGGTCGTCGTGGCCGTGGCCTGCCTCTACGCGATCCTGCGCGTGGGGCTCGGCCGCCTCGTCTGACCTGCCACTCGCGATCTTGAAGGAGCCTTCCATGGCCGTCAACGGACAGAACGGGCAGGGACCCGCCTATCCCATCACCGACCACACCTTCGACGTGGTGGTTGTCGGCGCGGGCGGCGCGGGCCTGCGCGCCACCGTCGGCTGCTCCCAGGCGGGCCTGCGCACCGCCTGCATCACCAAGGTGTTCCCGACCCGCTCGCACACGGTGGCGGCGCAGGGCGGCATCTCGGCCTCGCTCGGCAACATGGGCCCGGACGACTGGCGCTGGCACATGTACGACACCGTGAAGGGGTCGGACTGGCTCGGCGACCAGGATGCGATCGAGTATCTCGTGCGCAACGCTCCCGCGGCCGTCTACGAGCTCGAGCACTGGGGCGTGCCGTTCTCGCGCACGGAAGAGGGCAAGATCTACCAGCGCCCGTTCGGCGGCATGACCACCGATTACGGCAAGGGCACCGCGCAGCGCACCTGCGCGGCCGCCGACCGCACGGGGCACGCGATGCTCCACACCCTGTACGGGCAGGCGGTGAAGAACCAGACCAACTTCTTCATCGAGTACTTCGCCCTCGACCTGATCATGGACGACGAGGGCCGCTGCCGCGGCGTCATCGCCATGGACCAGGCCACCGGCGAGATCCACCGCTTCCGCGCGCAGATGGTGATCCTCGCCACCGGCGGTTACGGCCGCTCGTACTTCTCGGCGACCTCGGCCCACACCTGCACCGGCGACGGCAATGCCATGGTGCTGCGCGCCGGCCTGCCGCTGCAGGACATGGAGTTCGTGCAGTTCCACCCGACCGGCATCTACGGCGCCGGCTGCCTGATCACCGAGGGCGCCCGCGGCGAGGGCGGCTACCTGACGAATTCCGAGGGCGAGCGCTTCATGGAGCGCTACGCCCCGTCGGCCAAGGATCTCGCCTCGCGCGACGTGGTCTCGCGCTCGATGACCATGGAGATCCGGGCCGGCCGCGGCGTCGGCAAGGGCGGCGACCACATCTTCCTGCACCTCGACCACCTCGACCCGGCGATCCTCCACCAGCGCCTGCCGGGCATCTCGGAATCCGCCAAGATCTTCGCCGGCGTCGACGTCACCAAGGAGCCGATCCCGGTGCTGCCGACGGTGCACTACAACATGGGCGGCATCCCGACGAACTATCACGGCGAGGTGCTGACCTTGCGCGACGGCAACCCCGACACCGTCGTGCCCGGCCTGATGGCGATCGGCGAGGCGGCCTGCGTCTCGGTGCACGGCGCCAACCGCCTCGGGTCGAACTCGCTGATCGACCTCGTGGTGTTCGGCCGCGCCGCCGGCCAGCGCTGCGCCGAGATCGTCGAGCCGAACGGCCGGCCGATGGACCTGGCCAAGGATTCCGCCGACAAGGCGCTGACCCGCCTCGACCGCTTCCGCTACGCCGACGGCTCCACGCCGACCGCGGACCTCCGCCTCGAGATGCAGAAGACGATGCAGAACAACTGCGCCGTGTTCCGCACCGGCGAGGTGCTGGAGGAGGGCAAGGGCCTGATCCACAAGGTGTGGTCGGCATCCGCCGACATCCGCATCACCGACCGGTCGCTCGTCTGGAACACCGACCTGCTCGAGACCCTCGAGTTCGACAACCTGATCGGCCAGGCGGTCGTCACCATGGAATCGGCCGCCAACCGCGAGGAATCCCGCGGCGCGCACGCCCGCGAGGATTTCCCCGACCGCAACGACAAGGAGTGGATGAAGCACACCCTGTCGTGGCTCGACGAGAGCGCCCACCGGGTGAGCATCGATTACCGCCCGGTCCACACCTACACGATGTCGAATGAGATCCAGTACATCGAGCCGAAGGCGCGCGTTTACTAAGCTGCGCGCTTCGGAAAGCCGATCGGCGGGACCGCGTTCCCGATGCGTCTTGCCGATCGTTGCTTCGATCGACTCTAGCGGAAGCCAACGACAGCCATGGCCGAATTCTCCCTCCCCAAGAACTCCCAGATCACCGAGGGCAAGTCCTGGCCCGCGACGACGGGGGCCAAGAACCTCAAGGAGTTCCGCGTCTACCGCTGGAACCCGGACGACGGGAAGAACCCGCGGATCGACACCTATCAGGTCGACCGCGACGATTGCGGGCCGATGGTGCTCGACGCGCTGCTGTGGATCAAGAACAAGGTCGACTCGACGCTGGTGTTCCGCCGCTCCTGCCGCGAGGGCATCTGCGGCTCCTGCGCCATGAACATCGAGGGCCAGAACGCGCTCGCCTGCACCATGGGCATCGACGAGTGCCAGGATCACGCGAAGGGCCGCAAGACCGCAGCGGTAAAGATCTATCCGCTGCCGCACATGCCGGTGCTGAAGGACCTCGTCCCCGACCTGACGAACTTCTACGCCCAGCACGCCTCGGTCGAGCCCTGGCTCAAGACCGACACCCTGGCCCCCGAGAAGGAGTGGCCGCAGACGCCCGAGGACCGGGCCAAGCTCGACGGGCTGTACGAGTGCATCCTGTGCGCCTGCTGCACCACCTCGTGCCCGAGCTACTGGTGGAACGGCGAGAAGTTCCTCGGCCCGGCGGCGCTGCTGCAGGCCTATCGCTGGCTGATCGACAGCCGCGACGAGAACACCGGCGACCGCCTCGACGCGCTGCACGACCCGTTCAAGCTCTATCGCTGCCACACGATCATGAACTGCGCCAACACCTGCCCGAAGAGCCTGAACCCGGCCAAGGCGATCGCCGAGATCAAGAAGATGATGGTCGAGCGCACGGTGTGATCCGGCGGGGCGGCCGACTGAGGCCGCCCCGCCACACTCGGCCCGAAAAGCCTCGCGCGCGGGCCCTCCGAAGACCGTTCCCCGACCGGCCGCCTTGCGGGCATCGCAATTGCCCCCGACGCAAGGGCTCGCAAGGGGCGCCGCACGTGCGCCGGGGAAGCCGAGATCGATGCCGCGTCAGTACCGTTCGACGATCGCCCTCCTCGCGCTGGCGGCAGGGCTCGGCGCCTGCGCGTCGCAGCGCTTCGACGGACCCCGCGTCCGCGGGCCGGCACAGCAAGCCGCCATCGACAACATCGCCCCGGCGATGCCCTCCGGCGCCGTGACCTCGGCGCCGCTCGCGCCGCCGCCCGGCGCCACCGCCGCGCCGGACGAGGCACCGATCGGCGCGCAGGCGTCGATCGCCCCGCCGCCGGCCTCCAACGTCATCCCCGAGCCGGTGGTCGCCCCGCCCCCGGCCCCGCCGGTGGTGGCGAGCGGGCGGGCCTCGGTGGTCGGCGCCTGGGACGCCAAGGACGCGACCGGCGGAAGCTGCAAGGTGACGCTCTCGAGCGCGCCGGCCCTCGACCTCTACAAGGCCTCCGCCGCCGGCTGCCCGAACAAGGATCTGGCCAAGGTCACGGCCTGGGATTTCCGCGACGGCGAGGTCTACCTGTACCAGCAGGGCGGCACGGTGGCCGCCCGCCTGCGGCAGGGCGGCGGCGCCCTCGACGGTGCGCTCACCAAGTCCGGCGCCTCCCTCGCGCTGGTGCGCTGAACCGGGAGGGCCCGCGCACCGGGGCTACGGGTTCACCCGCAGCCCGAGCAGGAAGGTGTTGTCGGAGAAGCTCGCCGTCGCCGCCGTGCTGGTGATCTCCTGGTAGAGGTAGGTGCCGCGCAGCGTCAGCCAGCGGTTGAAGCGGTAATCGAGCCGGGCGGTGGCCGAGAAGCCGGTCTCGCGGATCGACACCCCCTGGTAGTCGTTGCGGAGGTAGGCGCCGCCGACGATGATCGAGAGGTTGCGCAGGAGGTCGTGCTGCACCTCCAGCGTCGCCGTCTGGGTCAGGATGCCGCTGGAGCCGGGGACCGTCGTCTCGGTGACGCCGGCCTGCGCGTTCAGGCGCACGGTGGTCAGCGGCGTCGCCGCCCAGACCAGGGCGGCTGCGAGGATCGGCGCGTCGAGGCCGCGCAGGCTCGGGTCGACGTAGGTGCGGTGCTGCAGGCCGCCCGAGATCTCGCCGCTGATCGAGCGGGTGAAGTTCACGGTCGCGCCGACCGAGGCGGCGATGCCGTCGGAATCGCGGCGCAGGCCGCTGGTGTCGCGGCGCAGGTCGTAGACCCGCGTGTCGGCGAGCAGCTCGACGAAGGGGCTGATCTCCGGCGTCACCTCATAGGCCGTGCGCAGGCGCATGCTGTACTGGTTCTGGTTGCGGTCGGCCTGGCTGATCACCGTCCCGTCCGACAGCCGGGCATCCTCGAACTCGGAGCGGTCGACCGAGCCGCGCAGGGACACCGAGAGCCGGTTGAAGGTCTCGGTCGCGCCGAGCGAGGTGCCGTAGGTCGCGACGATCGGCCGGTTGGTCGCGGTCACGGCCTGGAGGTTGGGGCTGCCGGTGCGCTGAGTGTCGACGAGGAAGCGGGTCTCGGCGTCGATCCGCAGGTCGCGGTTGGCGTCGATCCGCAGGCGCACGGTGCCGGCCGCGTTCGGGCGGCTCGCCGCCTCGTTCTCCGGGGTCTCGAGGTAGCCGGCGCGCAGCTCGCCGGCGAGCTCGCTCCGCGACCAGTCCGAGCGGAAATTCAGCTCCCCCTCGCTCCGGAGCGCGACCGAGCCCTTGGCGAGCGACGGCGTGGTCTGGTCCGGGTTGGTGTCGTAGCCGAGGCTCTGGGTGAAGGACGGAAGCACCGTGAAGCTGCCGAGCCTGATCCCGAGCGGCGCGTAGGCGTCCTCGGTGGCGATCGGCCGCCGCAGGCTGTTGGTCAGCAGCGCCCCCGGCGTGAGGACGCCGCTCAGCGGGTTGATCAGCGGCAATCCCGGCGCCTGCGGCCGCGGCGCCTCGGCCGGCAGCGGCACGCCGACCACCGGGTTCTGGATCACCGGCGAGAGCCGCAGGGCCGGCGCGGGGATCTGGGTGACGTCCTGGGTGTAGCGCTTGGTCGCCGTCCCCAGGCGCCGGGGCGGCGCCGCGCGCTGACGCAGCAGGCTGATCGGGGCGCGGTTGTTGGTGCCGGACGTGGCGCCGCCGGTGCGGCCGCCGGAGGAGCGGACCCGGGTGTCGAGATTCGAGGCGCCGGCTTCGGCCCCGGTCGGCCCCGATAGGCTGGCGCCGCCGGAGGTGAGGCCGCCGGAGGATTCGCCGCCCGCCGCCTCGCCGGAATTGCCGTTGCTGAGGCGGGGCGGGCCCTCCGACAGGCGGTTGCGGCGCAGCACCGGCAATCCGTCCTGGCCGGGATCCTGCCCGATGCCCGGGTTGTCGGGCTGGCCGGCGACGGGGCTCAGGGATTCGAACCGCGTTGCCTGCGCCTGCGCCGGGCCGGGGAGGGCGATCGCGACGGCGGCCGGCAGGCCCGCGAGCAGCAGCGCGAGGCCGCAGGCAAGGCCCGCCTCCCGTCGCGCATGCCCCTCGCCCTCCAAGCCCAGCACCGGATCCCGACTCCCCTGGCTGGGCGCGTGCGAAGACGACCGTCGCACCGCTTCCGCGTGGTTAACGAAGGCTAGCCGGGCGTGGTTAATGCAGCGTCAACGGCACGGGGCGGCGGAGCATCGGAGGAGACCGGATCCACCGGCGGATCGCCGCCGCCGATGGATCGAGGCGCGGGCAGGGTCTATAAGCGGCCGGACATGTCCGCCCCGCAGCCCGTCCGCCGTCTCGACCCGGTCCTCGTCGACCGCATCGCCGCGGGCGAGGTGGTCGAGCGGCCGGCCTCGGCGGTCAAGGAGCTGGTCGAGAACGCGATCGATGCCGGCGCCCGCAGCATCGCGGTGACGATCGAGGCCGGCGGCCGGCGGCTGATCCGGGTGGTCGACGACGGCGCCGGCATGTCGCCGGACGACCTGCTGCTCGCCGTCGAGCGCCACGCCACCTCGAAGCTGCCGGGCGGCGACCTGACCCGGATCGACACGCTGGGTTTCCGCGGCGAGGCGCTGCCTTCGATCGGCGCGGTCTCGCGGCTGTCGATCACCACCCGCACGGCGGACGCGGATTCGGGCGCGGCGCTCACCGTCGAGGCGGGCCTGCGCGGCGCGGTGCGCCCGGCGCCGGCGGCGCGCGGCACCCGGATCGAGGTCACCGACCTGTTCTCGGCGACGCCGGCGCGGCTGAAGTTCCTGAAATCCGACCGCGCCGAGAGCGCGGCGGTCTCCGACATCCTGCGCCGGCTCGCGGTGGCGCAGCCCGCGATCCGCTTCACGCTGACGAGCGAGAACGGCACGCCGCTGGTGCTGCCGGCCCTCGCCGGGGCCGAGCCGGACGACGCGACCGCGAGCCTCGCCCGGCTCGCGCAGGTGCTGGGATCGGACTTCGCCGCGAACGCCCTGCCGGTGGCGATGGCGCGGGAGGGCTTCTCGCTCACCGGCCATGTCGGGCTGCCGACCTTCCACCGGGGCGCGGCCAACCACATCCACTTCACGGTGAACGGCCGGCCGGTGCGCGACCGCCTGCTGCTCGGCGCGGTGCGGGGCGCCTACGCCGACACCCTGCGCTCCGACCGGCATCCGGTGCTCGGGCTGGCGATCGCCTGCGAGCCCGGCCTCGTCGACGTCAACGTCCACCCGGCCAAGACCGAGGTGCGGTTCCGCGATCCGGGGCTGGTGCGCGCGCTCGTCGTCAGCGCGATCCACGAGGCGCTGCGCCGCGGCGGGGCGCGGGCTTCGACCGGCGTGGCGGCCCGCACCCTCGAGGCCCTGCGTCCCTCGGGCGGCATCCCGTTGACGCAGCATGGCGGGACGGCGAGCCCGAGCCTGTTCCAGGGCGCGCGGACCGGCCTGTTCCGCCCGGGCACCCCGTCCGTCGCGGCCCCGTCCGGCTTCCACCGGCCGGCGCCGGATCGGCCGCACGGCTTCGGCGAGGCGGCGCAGGCATCGCTGGCGCCGGACGGCGCGGCCGACGCCTTTCCGGACCCGATGGCCGACCTGGCGCCGCCCGCGGCCGACCTGCGCAGCCGCGACGGCGCCGAGGATGCCCTCGACCATCCCCTCGGCGCCGCGCGGGCGCAGCTGCACGAGACCTACATCGTCGCGCAGACCCGCGACGGCGTGGTGATCGTCGACCAGCACGCGGCGCACGAGCGCCTCGTCTACGAGCGGATGAAGCGCGAGCGCGCGGCGGGCGGCATCCTGCGCCAGGGCCTCTTGATCCCCGACGTGATCGAGATGGCGCCCGAGGCCGCCGAGCGGCTGGCCGCGGCCGCCCCCGAGCTCGACCGGCTCGGCCTGACGCTGGAAGCGTTCGGCCCCGGGGCGGTGCTGGTGCGCGCGGTGCCCGCGGCTTTGGCCGGCGCCTCGGTGCGCGACCTCGTCGCCGACATCCTCGACGCGCTGGACGACAGCGGGGTCGAGGAGGGCGGGGCCGGGGCCCTGGAGGACGGCCCGCTCGGGCGGCGCCTCGACGCGGTGCTGTCGCGGATGAGCTGCCACGGCTCGATCCGCGCCGGAAGGCGCCTGCGCCCGGAGGAGATGAACGCGCTCTTGCGCGCCATGGAGGCGACGCCGAATTCCGGCCAGTGCAACCACGGCCGCCCGACCTACGTCGCCCTCGGCCGCCACGACATCGAGCGGCTGTTCGGGAGACGCTGAGCGGGGTGGCGCCCGGTCAGTCCGGGATCGCGAACCCGATCGACTGGCACAGGATCGCGACCATCGTCACGCCGCCGGCGACGAGCCCCATCCGGTCCGGGCGCGCGGGCGCCGACGGCGCGGCGCCGAGACGCAGCTCGTCCTCGTAGCGTGCCAGGATCCAGGCCTGCAGCGACGGTGCGGTCAGGGCGAGCCAGGCCCACAGGCCGATCGCCACGAAACCCAGGGCCTGTCCGCCATAGGTGAAGACGTCGTCGATCATGGCGCTCTCGGAGCGAGCACCCCCTCGCCGCGAACCTAGCCCAGCCGTCCGGCACCTGGAAAGCCCGGTCGGGGTTCGACCGCGTCGCCGACGCGCCTTTCGCGTGCGCTCGCACACGGATCGGCCTATGACACGCCCGACATCCGAACAACCCGGCGCCTTCCCGATGACCGCACTCGCAGATCTGTCCCCCGCCGAACTGGCCGCGCGCTACGCGCAGGCGCAGGGCGCCTACGAAGCGTTCCGCGCCCGCGGGCTCAAGCTCGACATGACCCGGGGCAAGCCCTCGCCCGAGCAGCTCGACCTCGCGTCGGGCATGCTGGCGCTGCCCGGCAACGGCGACCACACCACGGCGTCGGGGGAGGATGCCCGCAACTACGGCGGCCTGCAGGGCCTGGCGGAGGCGCGCGCGCTGTTCGGGCCGGCGCTGCTCGGCGTGCCCGCGGAGCAGGTGGTGGTGGCCGAGAACGCGAGCCTCGCCGTGATGCACGACTGCATCGTCTGGGCGATGCTGAAGGGCGTGCCGGGCTCGGAGCGCCCGTGGTCGCGCGAGGAGGCGCCGGCCTTCCTCTGCCCGGTGCCGGGCTACGACCGCCACTTCGCCCTATGCGGGGAATTCGGCATCCGCATGCTGCCGGTGCCGATGACGCCGGACGGGCCGGACATGGAGGTGGTCGAGGCCCTCGTCGCCGACCCGGCGGTGAAGGGGATGTGGTGCGTCCCGAAATACTCGAACCCGTCCGGCGAGATCTATTCGGAGGAGACCGTCCGGCGGCTCGCCGCGATGAAGGCCGGCGCCCCGGACTTCCGCCTGTTCTGGGACAACGCCTACGCCGTCCACCACCTCACGCCCGAGCACCACGCGATCCCCGACATCTTGGAAGCCTGCCGGGCGGCCGGGCATCCGAACCGCGCCTTCATCTTCGCCTCGACCTCGAAGATCACGCTCGCCGGCGCGGGTCTGGCCTTCTTCGCCGGCTCCCCCGACAACGTGCGCTGGTACCTCGCGCGGGCGGGCAAGCGCACGATCGGCCCGGACAAGCTGAATCAGCTCCGGCACGTCCGCTTCCTGCGCGACGCAGAGGGACTCACCGCCCACATGGAGCGCCAGCGCGAGCTCCTCGCCCCGAAGTTCTCCGCCGTCACCGAGGCGCTCGCGCGGCACCTGACCGAGACGGACGTGGCCTGGAGCCGGCCCGAGGGCGGCTACTTCGTCAGCGTGGACGCCGGCGTCGGCACCGCCGAGCGCATCGTCGAGCTGGCCAAGGGCGCCGGCATCGGCCTGACGCCGGCCGGCGCGACCTTCCCCTACGGCCGCGACCCCCGCGACGCGGCGCTGCGGCTGGCGCCGTCCTATCCGAGCCTGTCCGAGGTCCGGGAGGCGGCGGAAGGGATCGCGCTCTGCATCCTGCTCGCCGCGCTCGAATCGGAGCGGGCGGTGCGCGCGGCGCCGCAGGAATGAGCGGCCTGCTCCGGGCGGCCGGCTTCCTCGTCCTGGCGGCGACGCTGCCGGCCTGCGCCGCGCCGCGCGCCGCGCGCGTCGCGTCCTGCGACGGGCTGACCGCCGCGATGATCCGCGCCACCGGCGCCTCGCTCGCCGGCCGCGCCGGCACACGCGCGGTGTTCCGCGCGACCGATGCCGAGCGCATGAGCCTCGATTGCCGGGCGCCGGCGCGGATGGTGTTCGCCTCCCGCGACCGCGAGCCGGAGCGCGGCTTCTACGAGCTGATCGGCCGGGCGGCGCGTGCGCTCGCCGGCGCGGACGCCGAGACCGCCGAGGTGCTGGCACGGCAGGTCCACCAGGATTCGCTGCTGGCCGACGCACCGCGCCAGGGCGTCGCCGGCAAGGCGGCCCTGCGCTGCGAGACCGGGCCGCGGGCCGACGCGCTGGCCGGCGACCTCACCGTCTGCGTGCTGGTGCCGAACCGGCCGCCCGCCCTGCGCCGCAAGGCCGGACTTTCGCGGGAGGCTCCGGCGGGCTAAGCCTCCGGCCATGCCCGATTCCACCGACAGCCCAACGCCCAGAACCGTCCGCGCCGGCACGGTCGCCTTCGGCAACCACCTGCCGCTGGCACTGATCGCCGGCCCGTGCCAGCTCGAGAGCCGCGACCACGCGCTCGAGATCGCGGCCGCGCTGAAGGAGATGGCGGAGTCCCTCGGGATCGCCCTCGTGTTCAAGGCCTCGTTCGACAAGGCGAACCGCACCTCGGGCGGCGCCGCCCGCGGCATCGGGTTGTCCGGCGCGCTGCCGATCTTCGCCGAGATCAAGGCGCGCTACGGCCTGCCGGTGCTCACCGACGTGCACGATGCCGGGCAGTGCGGGCCGGCGGCCGAGGTGGTCGACGTGCTCCAGATCCCGGCCTTCCTGTGCCGGCAGACCGACCTGCTGCTGGCCGCCGCCGCCACCGGCCGCGTGGTCAACGTGAAGAAGGGCCAGTTCCTCGCACCCTGGGACATGCAGCACGTGGCCGCCAAGGTCACCGGGGCCGGCAACCCGAACGTGATCGTCACCGAACGCGGCGCCTCGTTCGGCTACAACACCCTGGTCTCCGACATGCGCAGCCTGCCGATCATGGCCGCGGTGACGGGCGGCGCGCCGGTTGTGTTCGATGCGACCCACTCGGTGCAGCAGCCGGGCGGGCAGGGGGGAAGCTCGGGCGGCGAGCGCCGCTTCGTCGCCGTGCTGGCGCGGGCCGCCGTCGCGGTTGGCGTCGCGGGTGTCTTCATCGAGACCCACCCCGATCCCGATCGCGCCCCCTCCGACGGCCCCAACATGGTGGCGCTGCGGGACATGCCGGCGCTCGTGTCCGAGCTCCTGGCCTTCGACCGGCTGGCCAAGGCGCACCCGTAAGGCTCAGGACGTCGTCGCCGCCACGAGGACGTGCGCGCGCAGCGGCTGCGACAGGACGTGGCGCCCGTCCGCATCCGTCCCGGCGGCGGCCGCGAAGGCGTCGGCGATCGCCGACGCGTTGTCGCGGATCGCGGCACGCCGCGCCGGATCGACCGCCGCCACGCGCTCGAGGAAGGCATCGCGGTCGGCGAAGGCCTCGCGACGCACGAACCTCGTGTCGGACAGGCAGAGGAACGCCCCGGCCGCGATCGCTGCGGCGATGGCGCCCTGCGCCGCGGCGCGGATCGCGGTCTCGTCCTCGACCGGCTTGAGCGCCGAGAAGAAGCTGCCCTCGGCCAGCGGCTCGACCACGACGATCCGGCCGCCCGGTGCGACGACGCGGGCCGCCTCGTCCAGCGCCGCGCGCGGGTCGGGAACGTGGTGCAGGGCGTTGAGGATGACCGCGCCGCCGAAGGTCCCGTCGGATAACGGCAGGGCCTCGGCGGAGCAGATCTCGAAGGCGCAGTCCGGCGCCCGGCGCCGGGCCGCCGCGACCACCGCTTCGCCGGGGTCGATCCCCGTCACCCGCGCGCCGTGGCCGGCCAGCGCAGCCGACATCGCCCCGGGGCCGCACCCGATATCGACGATGCGGCGCCCCGCGATCGGCGAGAACGCGTCGAGGACGAGCGAGAGGGTATCCATGGGGCAAGGTCCGGTCCGGGCGTTCCGGAGCACCATCGCGGGGCGGCCGGCACGGTGCAACCGCCGCGGGGCGGAGAGCGGGAACGCCGCGATCATCCGGCTGCAGCGGCCCGCGGGTTCTGTCGGGGCGTTACGAACGCGCCGCTTCGTGATCGCGAGATCAATCGTCGCGCCTGTTCACCCGTCCATCCCCCTGATAGTTTCCCGTTCATCACACGCATTCGGTTCTCGCAGCAGGCATCCATCACCGGAGGTCCTGATCGGCGTCACCTGCGACCGAACGATCATTCCCACGGAAGAGCGGATGCCGCATCTGTGGGATAAAATCCCACGGATATGTCCCGCAATGCCGCGCTTCACCATCGACCTGCATGACGGCGCGCACTTCGTGCGCGACACCGAGGGCTTCGATCTGCCCGATGCGGATGCCGCGCGCGAGAAGCTCGTCCGGATCATGTCGAAGATCGCGCAGGGCTTCGCGGCCGTCCCCGAGCGCCAGGACTACCTCGCGGTGGTCCGCGACGAGCACCGGAAGGTCGTCTTCCGGGCCCGTCTCTCGCTGGACATCGAGACGTTCGACGTCGGCTGAGCGCCGAGGATGGACCCTCGCGCGGCGCCGGCCGGGCATCGGCGCGTCACCGCGGCGTCGCGGGGCCGGCGGCCGAGCGCCTGGCGATGTCGACGACCTGCTCGGGCGTCGGCGGGTGCCCGCCGATCGGCCGCCGCATCCGCCGAGGCCGGTGCCTGCCCCTCTCCGGGCGGAACCGCGCCGTCTCCGGTGCCCGAGCCCTCGCGCTTGATCGCGCGGGTCGGCGCGGCGATGATCGCGGCCATGTCCGACATCGGTGATCCGCCCGCGGCGCGAACGGCGCCGCTCGTCTCGACCCGGGCGGCGACGTCGATCGTGATCGCCGACATGGTCGGGGTCGGCGTCTTCACCAGCCTCGGCTTCCAGGTCACGGACATCACGTCCGGCTTCACGCTGCTGCTGCTGTGGTTCGTCGGCGGCGTCGTCGCCCTGTGCGGGGCGTTCAGCTACGCCGAGCTGGCGGCGATGTTTCCCCGCTCCAGCGGCGAGTACAACTTCCTCACCCGCGCCTACGGCCCCGCCTTCGGCTTCATGGCCGGCTGGCTCTCCGCGACGGTCGGGTTCGCCGCGCCGGTGGCGCTCGCGGCGATGGCGTTCGGCCAGTATGCGCAGGCGATCCTGCCGGGGACCCCGCCCCTGCCCCTCGGCCTCGCGGTCGTCTGGGGGGTGACCGCCATCCGCCTGGTCGGGAGCCGCCACGGCGATGCGATCCAGGTCGGCTTCACGCTGCTGAAGCTCGCGCTGATCGTGCTCTTCATCGTCGCGGGCTTCGCCGGCGGCGGGGGCGGGTCGACCGACTTCGCGCCGAGCGCCGCCGACCCGGGCCAGATCTTCAGCGCGAGCTTCGCGGTGAGCCTCGTCTTCGTGATGTACGCCTACACGGGCTGGAACGCGGCGACCTACATCGTCGGGGATCTGGCCGATCCGCCGCGCAGCCTGCCGCGGGCGCTGTTCGTCGGGACGGGCGTCGTGCTCGTGCTCTACGTCGCGCTGAACGCCGTGTTCCTCTACACGACGCCGACCGCGGAGCTCGCCGGGCAGATCGAGGTCGCCCTGATCAGCGGGCGCCACGTGTTCGGCGAGGCGGGCGGGCGGCTCGTCGGCATCCTGATCTGCCTCGGCCTGATCCCGACGATCAGCGCCATGATGTGGATCGGGCCGAGCGTCACCGTGGCGATGGGCGAGGACGCGCCCTTGCTGCGCGTGTTCGCGCGGCGCGCCCGCACCGGCGTGCCCGTGGCCGCGACCCTGCTGCAGGCCGTCGTCGCGAGCCTGCTGCTCCTCACCCGCAGCTTCGAGGCGGTGCTGGAGTTCATCCAGTTCAGCCTGATCCTGTGCTCGTTCCTCACCGTCCTCGGCGTGATCAGGCTTCGCGTCACCCGGCCCGACCTGCCGCGGCCGGTCCGCGCCTGGGGCTATCCGGTCACGCCGCTGATCTTCCTCGGCGTCACGCTGTTCATGCTGGTCCACCTGGTCGCCTCGCGACCGCTCCAGTCGCTCGCGGGCTTCCTCCTGATGCTGGCCGGCCTGCTGCTCTTCGTCGTGGCGGACGGGCTGGCCCGGCGCAGGGACCGGACGCCGATGCGATGAGGCCGCTCGATCCCGAAGCCGATGCGTGCGACGCGAGGCCGGCCGAGACCGCTGGCGCGCACCGTTCCCGAAGCGCGATCACGGCGTCGAGGCGGCGCCCGGCTTGGTCGCGCGCAGCACGTCGAGCCGGTACTCGGCGGTTCGCGACTGCGCCAGCACCCGCGCGAAGCCCTTCGCGCCGGCGATGAAGCCTTCGGCCGCGTCGTCGCCGGAAAGCGGGTAGTGGGTGACGCCGAGCCAGTGCACCAGCACGATGTCGGCCTCGGGCAGCACCGCGTTCTCCACCCGTGCGACGAGACGCGCGAGATCGGCCCGGTCGAGGTAGTAGGCCACCTCCGAGATCACGATCAGGTCGAACCGCCCGTTGGGCCATTGCCCCGGAACGGCGGCGAGCTGGAAGCGCGCATTCGCGCAATCGGCGCAGCGGGCGCGGGCCGCCTCGATCACGGAGGGAACCACGTCGAGCCCGACCACGGCATCGCAGCGCTGGCAGAGCTGGTGCGTGAACACCCCGATCGAGCAGCCGACATCGAGGGCGGACGCGTAGCGGGGCCGGGGCAGGGCGGCGAGCGTCGCCTGGTACTTGGCACGCTCGTAGGCGCTCGAGGCGAACTGCCAGGGATCGGCCTCGGTGGCGTACATGCCCTTGAAGTAGTCGGTGTCGAGGGACTTCGCGCGCCGGCCCGTCTCCGTCACAGCCGGCCCTCCCGCCTCGCTCTCCGCACCCGCGACGGCCGTCATCCCGAGCAGCGTGCCGGCGACGACGCCGCCCCCGGATCGCAGCAGGCTCCGGCGTGACGGTCGCTTGCAGTCGCGCACGATGAACCTCACCCCGTCCGTAGGCCTGTGATGAGCGCAACCGTATCCGCCCGGGACAGTTCCGCCGGAGCCCGCCCGCGTCAGGACGGCCCGATCGACAGTTCATGCCCGATCGACGGCCTGTGCCGGGAGCGTGAACGAGGAACATCGACGCGGCGCATCCCGTTGAGACAGCCGTATTATGGGAGAAAACGCATGGTCGACGTCGCGCAGATCAAGGAACACGCCGAGGTCGTCGGCTCGGACGGAGCCCACGTCGGCACGGTCGATCACGTCGACAAGGGCGAGATCAAGCTGACGAAGAAGGACGCGGCCGCCGGGGGCCTGCACCACTACATCCCGGTCGATTTCGTCCAGGCGGTCGAGGGCGACACCGTCCGCCTCGACCGGCCGGCCGAGGAGGTCAAGCGCGAGTGGTCGACGTCCTGACCCCATGGGATCCGCGGCGCCTGGGCGTCGCGTTCCGCCCCCGCACAGGCCCGAACGCGGTGTCCACGGCGTTCGGCGCAACGGGCGACGAGCCCCCGGCCAACCGCTGCCGGGCTCCGTCATCGTCTCCGATGAGCGACCGGGAATGGCATCAACCGTGTTGAGCCGCGATGTCCGATGACGATGCCGAGGCGTTTCTGCGCGAAGTCCGCGCGGCGCTCGCCACCGCTCGCCCCGAGGAACCGTCCCTCGACAGCCTGCAGCGCCTGATGACCTGGCTGCAGACCACCGAGATGGAGGAAGCCCCGCCCGAGGCCGGCCGCGACGGCACGGAGGACGGGAAGGACGGCGAGGGCGCCGTCCCCGAAGTCTCGGAGCCGTGACAGACGATCCGGACGGAAGGGCCGGCCGGAGCGTCGCGCCAGGCCCGGGGAGGCGACCCTGCCCGAGGGGGCAGGCAGGGCCGCCGCAGCGGATCGGGCAGATCTGCTGGCTGCCGAGGCAGTCAAGGCATGGTGCGGCAGACAGGTTGCCGAAGAATGACCGAGCGGCGCCCGAAACGGCGTTCGAATCGGACCGGAGTCGCAGAACCCGCGCAAACGCGTCGATCAACGATCCGTGTGGGGCGGAACGCCGGGCTGGGCGGATCCGTTTCAGCCGCCTCACGGGAGCCTACCATCATGAAGCTCGGTCTCGCCGCCTCTCTGGTCGCCAGCAGCCTTCTCCTCGTCGCCCCCGCACGTGCGCAGGGCACGGCGAACGCGCCCGGCGCGGTGCCGGGGTCGGCGGCCACCGCACCGGCGGCCAATCCCACGGCACCGGGGAGCAAGCCCGCGGCGCCGAAGGCGGATCGCACCGCGCGATCGAAGGAATGCTCGATGCAGGCCGACAAGCAGGGCCTGCACGGCAAGGCGCGCAAGGCCTTCCGGAATTCGTGCAAGCACGGCCGATCCTGATCCGGTCGTCCGGCGCGCCACCTTGATCCCGCTCTCGCCGACCGTGCGTCCGCGACGTTTGCCCATCGGTGATGAGGTCGGCCGGATGCGGCTGTCCCTCCTCGGTGCCTGCATCCTGCTCGCCCTCGGCGGCTGCCAGGATCCGAAGCCCGGCCCCGCCGGCCCGGCCGGGCCGAAGGGCGATGCCGGCCCGCCCGGCCCCCGAGGGGACGCGGGCCTCACCGGCGCGACCGGGCAGCGCGGCGCGACCGGCGACAGGGGCGAGCGCGGCGAGCCCGGTCCCGTCGGCCCCGCCCTCGACGGCCTGGTGCGGCAGGACGTGCTCTGCCGGCGCGACGAGATCCTGATCGGCGCCTATTGCCAAGGCTACGCGGTGCTTCCCTCGGTCACGATCACCGACGGCATCGCCACCGTCGGATGCATGGACCTGCAGTCCAAGCCCGCCAAGAACGCCCGACCGGTCGCGACCTGCCTGAAGAAGCCATGAGCGACCTCCAGTTCTGGCTCTTCCTCGCGGTCGCCATCCCCATCCTGCTCCTGCCGGCTGGGATCGCGGCCTGGAAGGGACGCAACCTCTGGCCCGTCATCGCCCTGAGCCTCGTGTTCTGGCCGGGCGCGCTGGGTTTGGCCCTGCGGACCAGGCGGCGGTGACGGCGCTGACCGGTACTGCCCTGCATGCCCCCGGCATCGAGCGGACGACGCCGTTGCGCACCATGCGCCGCGATGGTCCGCGGCGCCCTACCGGATGATTCGCCCGCCGGCCGATGCGGACGATGCTGGCGGCCCCGGGATCACCGAGCCGCGGTCGCGCTCGCGGATGAAGTCGGCGACCGACTCCGATTGCAGCGGCACCGAGAGGCGCTCGATGTGCGGGTCGTGCGCGAGCGCCTGCGTCATCGCCCGCACGTTGGCGTAGGGGTTGGCCCTCGGCGCGCTCAAGGAAGTAGGGTCCGTCGATCGATGACGGCATCGAGCGCACGCATCCGTTCGCGAGACGGCGAGGGTTCGGTACCGCTCTCGATGTCGCCGATGATGCCGCGGGATCGGACGAAGGGCAGAAGGTCAGGAGCCTTTTGAAGAGTAGAATATAGTTCGCCAGCGGCCCCAGATCGGAGATCGTCTTTCTGGCTCGCCGTCTGCATTAAAAATTCCCTCTCGTTGACTTCGGGCGAGGCCGGGCGGATTTTTCGCAGCCCTTCCCGGTCCCGTCCGACAGGCGTCGGACGCGCGTCCTCGCTCGGGTCGACTGCTTCGGGCGGCTGCACGCGCCATCGCGGCGCGCGGCACCCCGGCCTTCGAACGCCCGAGCGATCAGGAGAGTCCCATGAGCCATCTCCCGCCCGATGCCGTCGAGTTCATCGGCTTCGCGGCCCCCCGGCTGACCTCCGAGATCCATCCGGCGGAGGGTCCGGCGATCGACCGGGACTACCTCGACCGCCTCGCTCAGGCGCACGAGGCCGGCGGCTTCGACCGCATCCTCGTCGCCGCCTACTCGACGGCGCCGGACGCTCTGCTGATCGCGTCCCGGATCGCGGCGGTGACGCGACGGATCGGGCTGATGATCGCCCATCGCACCGGCTTCACCGCGCCGACGGTGGCCGCCCGGCAATTCGCGACGCTCGACCAGCTCACCGGCGGCCGCATCGCCATCCACGCGATCAGCGGCGGCGACGATCGGGACCTGGCACGCGACGGCGATCACCTGAGCAAGGACGAGCGCTACGCCAGGACGCGGGAATTCCTCGACGTCGCGCGCCTGTCCTGGACCGCGGAAACGCCGTTCGACTATTCTGGCAGCTTCTACCAAGTCGAGCAGGGGTTCTCGGAGGTGAAGCCGGTGCGGGCCGACGGCATCCCGGTGTTCTTCGGCGGCGCCTCGCCGGCGGCGCTCGACGTGGCCGGGCGCCATGCCGACACCTACGCCCTCTGGGGCGAGACGCTGGATCAGGTCCGCGACCTCATCGCCCGCGTCCGCGCCGCGGCGGCCCCCTACGGCCGGGATCCGCGCTTCAGCCTGTCGTTCCGGCCGATCCTCGCCGACACGGAGGCGGCGGCCTGGGCGCGGGCCGAGGCGATCCTCGCCAGGACCAGGGCCGTGCGCGCGGCCAGGGGCCTCGGCCCCGCGGCGACCCCGCAGAACGAGGGCGCGCGAAGGCTCCTCGCGGCGGCCGCGAGCGGCACCCGCCTGGACAAGCGCCTCTACACGGCGATCGCCGCCGAGACCGGCGCGGCCGGCAATTCCACCGCGCTCGTCGGCACGCCCGATCAGGTCGCCGAGGCGCTGCTCGACTATCACGACCTCGGCGTGCGCACCTTCCTGATCCGCGGCTTCGATCCGCTGGAGGATGCGATCGGCTACGGTCGCGACCTGCTGCCGGCCTTCCGCGCGCAGCTCGCCAACCGCTCCGCCACCGCGGACGCCGCCTGATGCGCGCGCTCCTGACGGTTCTCGCGCTCCTCGTTGCCCTGATCCCCGCCCGGGCCGAGGACGTCCTCCGGGTCGGCGACCAGCGCGGCAACGCACGCGCGCTGATAGAGGCCGCCGGCGTCCTCGACGGGCTGCCCTACCGGCTGGCCTGGAGCGAGTTCCCGGCCGCCGCCCCGTTGCTCGAGGCCCTGAACGCCGGCGCGATCGATGCCGGCGGCGTCGGCGACGCGCCCTTCACCTTCGCCGCCGCCGCGGGCGTTCCGGTCAAGGCCTTCCTCGCCTTCCGGAACCGCCAGGACGGGCTCGCGATCCTGGCGGCGGCGAATTCGCCGATCCGCACGGTCGCCGACCTCAAGGGCAGGCGCATCGCGACGAACCGCGGCTCGATCGGGCATCAGGTGGTGCTCGCGGCCCTGGAGGAGGCCGGGCTGCCGGCCGATGCCGTCACCCTGAGCTTCCTGCCGCCGGCCGACGCCAAGATCGCCCTGGCCTCGGGCAGCGTCGACGCCTGGGCGACCTGGGAGCCCTACACCTCCACCGCCGAGCTCGCGGGCCTGGTCCGTGTCGTGCGCGACGGCAACGGCATCACGCCAGGCCTCAGCTTCGCCGTGGCGAGCGACGCCGCGCTGAAGGGCAAGCGCGCGCTGCTCGCCGATTTCGGGGAGCGGCTCGCGCGGGCCCGGGCCTGGGCGCTCGCCGACCCCGCCCCCTACGCGAAGGTCTGGTCGAAGCTCATCGGCCTGCCGGAGGCGGTGCCGCTGCGCTGGTTCGGCCGGGCGCAGTACCGCAACGTCCCGATCGACGAGGCCGTGATCGCCGACGAGCAGGCCAACATCGACCTCTACGTGCGCGCAGGCCTGATCCCGAAGGCGCGCGCGCCGCGGGCCGAGGCGATCTTCGACACGGGATTCCCGCAACCGGCTGCGTTACGCTGATCGGCCGACGAGCAGGATTCGAGCGATGCACGATCACCACGACGACCCGCACGACCACCCGCACGTCCAGGGCGAGCCGGGTCCGGGCGCCGAGCGCTGGAAGCACAACGGCGTCCGGGTGATCCCCGGCGACAGGCTCGACGCCAACACGGCGCAGACGCCGGGCATGTTCCGGCAGGCGGCGATCAACCATGCCCGCGTCGGCGCGCAGAAGATCTGGGCCGGCACCGTGGCGATCGAGCCCGACGCCAAGACCGGGGTGCACCATCACGGCGCGCTGGAGAGCGTGATCTTCGTGCTGTCGGGGCGCGCCCGGATGCGCTGGGGCGACCGGCTCGAATACGTCGCCGAAGCGGGCCCCGGCGACTTCATCTTCGTGCCGCCCTACGTGCCGCATCAGGAGATCAATGCCTCGCCCGACGAGACGCTGCAATGCGTGCTCGTGCGCTCCGACAACGAGGCGGTGGTGATCAACATCCCGGAGGTCGAGCCGGTGGAGCGGCCCGAGACCGTCCACTGGATCGATCCGATCCACAAGCATCCTTGAGGCCCGGCGCCGCGAGCGCTGAAACGGCGCAGGTCGCGGCGCGTTCTGCAATGCGGGCACCCGAGAGGCCCAGCGCGACATTCACCATCGGCCGGCGGGGCGGGACACCTTGAGACAGGACACGATGCGCCTCGGCGCGTTCTTCTACGCCACCGGCCACCACGTGGCGGGCTGGCGCCACCCGTCGAGCGAGGCCGACGGCGGCCTCAACCTCGAGCGCTACGTCGGCTGGGCGCAGCGGGCCGAGGCGGCGAAGTTCGACCTCGTCTTCCTCGAGGACGGCTCCGGCATCCGCGACTCGAACCTGCGCTCGAGCGAGCGGACCGCGCGCTCGGCGCATTTCGAGCCGGTGACGCTGCTGTCGGCGCTGGCCGCCGTCACCAGCCGGATCGGGCTCGTCGCGACCACCTCGACCAGCTTCAACGAGCCCTACAACGTCGCCCGGCGCTTCGCCTCGCTCGACCACCTCAGCGGCGGCCGGGCCGGCTGGAACCTCGTGACCTCCACGACCGACGCCGAGGCCGCCAATTTCGGCGAGGCCGGCATCGCCCGCCACGGCGACCGCTACGCCCGGGCCGAGGAGTTCGTCGACGTGGTGCTGGGCCTGTGGAACACCTGGGACGACGGCGCCGTCGTCATCGATCGCGCCAGCGGCCAGTTCTCGAAGCCGGACGGCTTCCGCCCGCTGAACCATCGCGGCACGCATTTCGAGGTGCGCGGACCGCTCAACATCGCGCGCACGCCGCAGGGCCAGCCGGTGGTGGTGCAGGCGGGCTCGTCGGGGCCGGGCAAGGATCTGGCGGCCCGCACCGCCGAGGTCGTGTTCACCGCCAACCAGACGCTCGCGGAAGCGGTCGAGTTCGCCGGCGACCTCAAGGCGCGCCTGCCACGGTTCGGCCGCGAGCCCGGCGACCTCAAGGTCATGCCGGGCCTGTTTCCCGTCGTCGGGCGCAGCGAGGCGGAGGCGCGGGCCAAGTTCGAGGCGCTGCAGGACCTGATCGACCCGGTGGTGGGCCTCGCCCTGCTCGAGCGGATGGTCGGCGGCTTCGACCTCTCCGGGTTCGATCCCGACGGCCCGGTGCCGGAGCTGCCGGAGGCCGAGGGCGCCAAGTCGCGCCAGCAGCTGATGTTCGACCTCGCCCGCCGGGAGGGGCTGACCCTGCGCCAGCTCTACCTGCGGATCGCCGGGGCGCGGGGCCACTCGCAGATCGTCGGCACGCCCATGCAGGTCGCCGACGAGATGGAGGCCCGCTTCCGCGCCGGCGGCGCCGACGGCTTCAACATCATGCCCGCGACCCTGCCCGGCGGCCTCGACGACTTCATCGAGCTGGTCCTGCCGGAGCTGCGCCGGCGCGGCCTCGTCCGGACGGAGTACGAGGGCCGCACGCTGCGCGCGCATCTCGGCACGCGTCCGCCCGCGGGCTTCGGCCCGGCGGCGCCGTCCGGCTCGGGCAGCGGCACGAAGGAGGGGCGATGAGCCGGGACCGACGCCTGCATCTCGGGGCGTTCATGCGCCCGCTCGGCATCCATACCGCCTGGTGGCGCTATCCCGGCGGGTACCCGGACGCCAACTTCAACCTCGAGCATCTCGTCCACTTCGCCCACCGGCTGGAGGCGGCGAAGTTCGACGCCTTCTTCATGGCCGACCATCTCGCGGTGATGAACATGCCGCCGGCGGCCTTGCGCCGCTCGGCCACCGTGACCTCGTTCGATCCGCTGACCCTGCTGCCGGCGCTCGCCATGGTCACCGAGCGCATCGGGCTGATCGCCACCGCCTCGACGACCTACAACGAGCCCTACCACGTCGCCCGCAAGTTCGCCTCGCTCGACCACATCTCGAAGGGCCGCGCCGGCTGGAACCTCGTCACCTCGGGCAATCCCGACGAGGCGCACAACTTCGGCCGCGACGCGCATGTCGAGCACGCCACCCGCTACGCCCGCGCCCGCGAGTTCTTCGACGTGGTGACCGGCCTCTGGGACTCGTTCGCCGACGACGCCTTCCGCATGGACCCCGAGAGCGGGCTGTTCTTCGACCCCGACAGGATGCACGTCCTCGATCACCGCGGCGCGTTCCTGAAGGTGAAGGGCCCCCTCAACGTCGCCCGGCCGGTGCAGGGCTGGCCGGTGATCGTGCAGGCCGGCGCCTCCGAAGCCGGACGGCAGATCGCCGCCGAGACCGCCGAGGTGGTGTTCGGGTCGAGCTCCACCCTGGAGGCGGGCCAGTCGTTCTACGCCGACGTGAAGGGACGCATGCCGGCGCTCGGCCGAGACCCGGACCACCTCAAGATCCTGCCCGGCGCCTTCGTGGTGCTGGGCGGGACCGAGGACGAGGCCAGGGCCAAGAAGGCGCGGCTCGACGAGCTCGTCCATCCCGACAGCGGGCTCGCCAACCTCTCGGTGCGCCTCGGCGTCGACGCCTCGGGCTTCGCCCTCGACGCGCCGCTGCCCGAGATCCCCGAGACCAACGCGAGCAAGAGCGGGCAGGCGCAGATCGTCGACTACGCCCGCAGGACCGGCGCGACGGTGCGGGAGCTGGCGCGCAAGGTCGGCGGCTACGGCGGCCTTCAGATGGTCGGGACCGCGGCACAGGTCGCCGACCGGATGGAGGAGTGGCTCGACGGCCGGGCCTGCGACGGCTTCAACGTGATGTTCCCCTTCGTGCCGGAAGGCCTCGACGACGTGGTCGACCGGCTGGTGCCGGAACTGCAGCGCCGCGACCTGTTCCGCCGGGACTACGAGGGGACGACCCTGCGCGACCATCTCGGCCTGCCGCGCCCGGGCAACCGCTTCTTCGCCTGAGGGCGCCCCCGGCAGACGATCCATCCCGGCACGCCCGTGCGCCGGTCCGAGGCTGATCGAAGCGCCGGGCAGCACCGCACGCCCGGATCGCCTCGACAAACCGGACGAAACGCCGTCAGATCGGCGCTCGAGAACCGCGCGGGGTCCCAGGTCGCACGCCAGAAGGAGCGACCGGCGAAGTCCCGTCGGCGATCCGGGAGGAGAGTGCGATGCGTCGGAACGCGCTGCTGTCGGCCCTGGCCGTCGCCACGAGCCTGTCCTGCATCGGCGGGGCCGCCGCCAAGCCGCTCGCCTTCACCGGCATCCGGCTGATCGACGGCCTGTCGGCCGAGCCGGTCGCGGATGCGGTGCTGGTCGTCGACGGCGACCGCATCGTCGCGGCGGGGCCGCGCATGGCGGTCGCGGTGCCGTCCGACGCCGAGATCCGCGAACGGCCCGGGCACACGATCATGCCGGGACTGATCTCCGATCACTCTCACGTCGGCATCGTAAGGGGCGTCGACGTCGGCGCCCGGAACTACACGCGCGAGAACATCCTCGCCCAGCTCGAAGCCTACACCGCCCGGGGCGTCACCACGATCATGGCGCTCGGGCTCAACGGCGCGATCATGCCCGAGATCCGTGCCGAGGCGCATGCGGGTCTCATCCCCGGCGCCGACCTGTTCGGCGTCGACCGCGGCATCGGGGTGCCCGACGGCGGCCCGCCGCAGGCGATGGTGCGCGTCAGCCCGGATCAGCTCTTCCGCCCGGCGAACGCCGACGAGGGCCGCGACGCGGTCCGCGCGATGAAGGCGCGCGGCACCGACATGGTGAAGCTCTGGCTCGACGATTTCGGCGGCTCCGTGCCGGCCAAGATGCAGCCTTCCGTCTCCGCGGCGGTGATCGACGAGGCCCATCGCCTCGGCCTGCGGGTCGCGGCCCACGTCCACGATCTCGAGGACGCGCGGGCCGTGGTCCGGGCCGGAGCCGACGTGCTGGCGCACGGCGTCCGCGACAAGCCGGTCGACCCGGACTTCGTCGCGCTGCTGAAGGCGCACGACACCTGGTACATCGCGACCCTGGCCCTCGACGAGGCGACCTTCGCCTACGCCGACGCGCCGGCCTGGGCGCAAACGCCCTTCGTCCGGACGGCGCTCGCGCCCGACCTCAAGGCGCGGTTCGACGACCCCGCCTGGCAGCGCGACACCCGCGCGAGCGCCAAGGCGCAGGCCGCGCGCGCCTCGCTGGCCACGAACCTCGCGAACCTCAAGGCGCTCCAGACCGCCGGCGTCCGGATCGGGTTCGGGACCGACAGCGGCGCGGCTCCCGAGCGCGTCCCCGGCGTGGCCGAGCACCGCGAGCTGGCGCTGATGGTGCAGGCCGGGTTCACGCCGATGGAAGCCCTGACCATCGCGACGGCGCGGGCGGCCGACCTCCTCGGCCTCGCCGACCGCGGCCGCCTGGAAGCGGGTCGCCGCGCCGATTTCGTCGTGCTCGCCGCCGATCCGTCCGAGGACATCGCCGCCAGCACCCGGATCGTCGAGGTCTGGCAGCGCGGGCTGCCGCAGGCGGTCGCCCCGTCTGCCGCGCCCTGACGGCGCGTCGCAGCGTCGGCATTCTGGCGGAGCCTGCGACGCTGCCCGGGCACGCCGGCCGAGGTCGAGCGCTCGCAGGACAGGGCGAACCCCGCGTTCGCCGAGGCGGCGACGCGCCGCAGGGGCTCACGCGCCTGTGACGCGGCGGCTTGGCAACAATCGGGGGCGAGGGTGATTGGGCAGGGGCGCCACGGTCCCGGGCGCCCCTTTCATCCCCATACCGACGAGAGATTTATGACGCCTCAATTCTGGCTGTGGCTGGGCTTTGCAGGAATGGCGGCAGGCGCCGCCGTGATCCTGTTCATCGCGAAGCGGCGCACGCCCGCCGAAGAAGCCGACGGGATCATCCACGGAATCGTGCCGATCATCGCGGCCTGCTCCTACTTCGCCATGGCGACGGGCCAGGGCAGCATCACCCTTCCGGCCGGTCCCGATGCGGCGGAGGCTGCGCGGCAGTTCTACTTCGCACGCTACATCGACTGGACCTTCACCACGCCGCTCCTGCTCGTCGGGCTCTCGCGCACCGCGATGCATTCCGGCATGCGCCGGCCGGCCGTCGTCTGGGGGCTGATCGGCTCCGACCTGCTCATGATCGTGACGGCCCTGGCCTTCGGCCTGTCCGACGTCGCCGCCGTGAAGTGGACGTGGTTCGCCATCTCCTGCGGCGCGTTCCTGGCCGTGTTCTACGGGATCTTCGTGCAGTTGCGCGAGGAGAACGCCGGCGAGCGGGCCGACGTGCGCAAGGCCTTCCTGCGCAATGCCGTGTTCCTCACCGGGGTGTGGTGCGCCTACCCGGTGGTGCTGCTCGTCGGCCAGGACGGCCTCGGCATCCTGTCGCCGAGCCTCGCGCTGGCGGTGATCGCGATCCTCGATCTCACCGCCAAGGTCGTCTACGGCATCATGGCGACGCTGGAGACGACCCGCGCCGTCGACCGCGACCTGTCGGAGGGGCGGGCGGCCACGACGCCGCTGCGCCGGGCGGCCTGATGCTCCTGGCGGCTCGATCGTCCCTCTCCCGCCTCGCGGGGCCCGACGGCGCGAGCCGCCACCGCATCCATGCGGGGGTGACCGGCCTGCCCCAGCTCGCCGCCGCGCTCGTCGCGCTCGGGCTGGTCGCCTCCGCGTTCCTCCCGCGCGAAGCCTCCTGGCTCGTCGCCCTGACGGTCGTCATCGTCCTCGGCGTTCCGCACGGTGCGCTCGACGGCGCGGTGGCGGCCCCGCTGCTGCGCCCGCGCTACGGCCGAGCGTGGTTCGGGGTCTTCGCCATTCCCTATCTCGGCCTCTCGGCCCTCGTCCTCCTGGCCTGGCAGATCGCCCCCCTGGCGACGCTTGCGGGCTTCCTCGGGTTGTCGGTCCTGCATTTCGGCGAGGAGGATTCGGGCCCGGGCCGACCGTTCGAGGCGCTCGTGCGCGGTGGCCTCCCGATCGCCCTGCCGGCGCTCCTGCATCCGCCCGAGACGGCGGAGATCTTCTCGGCGGTCGCACGGGTGCCGATGCCGTCGCTTCCCGCCTGGTGGACGGCCGCCGCCTGGCTCTGGCTCGCCCTCGCGGCGGCCTGGCTCCTCGGCCGTCGCGTGCGGCCGGCGGTGCTGGCCGAGATATCCGTCCTGGCCGCCGCCTTCTGGCTGCTGCCGCCGCTCACCGCGTTCACCCTGTACTTCGTCGTCCTCCATGGCCCCCGGCACATGCGGGCGCTGGTGCGGGACCCGGCGAAGGCGCCCGGCGTCGACACGATGCCGCGCGCCGTCCGCGCCGCGCTGCCGGTCTTCGCGTTGACGCTGCTGCTCGGCGCGGGGCTGTGGCCGCTCTACGCCGCCGGCGCCGCGGATGCGCCGGCCAACCTCCTGACCCTGACGCTCCAGATGCTGTCCGCCCTGACCGTGCCGCACGTCCTCCTCGACCGCATCGCGAGCCGGTCGCAAGGCTGATCCCGGAGCCGTCGATGCGCGGATCGCGCGGCGATCCGATCGGATCCGGCTCCGGGCTCGCCCGAGGGACCTCGGCATCGATCACCTACGGCATCGATCCTCTCGCGCCGGCCACTGTAGGCGAGCGCGGCGACGCGCAGCGATCATCACCGCGATCGCCCAGTGTCGGACAGCTCCGAACGCACGCGCGACTTCGCGGCAAGTGCATTCGACCGATGTCTTGAAGTCGCCATCGGCGGACGATCAGAGCCGCCGAGTGACTTTTGCCACACTCCCGACGCAAAAGCCGAGCTTGCAAGTCCCGTCGGCTGTCACCGGTCTCGGCTTGGCAGTACATTGGCGCAGCGTCGGTCGGAGCGTGCTTCGATCGGGTCGCAGGACATGGGACGCTCGGGATCACGATCATGGATGGTGGGCGTGCCGATGCCGGCGCGATGGACCGGACCGCTCGGCTTCGGACGGCGCTTCTGAGCCGCAGGTCGTTCCTGGCCGGCTCGGCGGTCGGCCTCGGCGCCCTCGGCCTCGGCAGCTGCGCGACCACCGACGGCATCCTGCTGGCCGAGGCAGCCAAGACCTACGGGCCGATGCCGGACGAGAAGTTCCCGATCCCGGCGGTCGACATCAGCAAGGTCGACCCGAAATACTATCGCCGGACGGTACGCTACGAGACCAAGGAAGCGCCCGGCACGATCGTCGTCGATCCCGCCAACTACTACGTCTACCGCATCGAGGGCGACGGAGCCGCGACCCGCTACGGCGCCAATGTCGGGCGCGACGGGTTCCTCTGGCACGGCGACGCCTATGTCGGCCGCAAGTCGGAGTGGGCGACCTGGACGCCCCCCAAGGAGATGAGCCGGCGCCAGCCGGAGGCGGCCCAATACGCCCGCGGCATGCCGGGCGGCCTCGACAACCCGCTGGGCGCCCGCACCCTGCATCTCTACCAGAACGGCGCCTACACGCTCTACACGATCTACGCCTCGAGCGAGCCCGACACGATCGGCACCGGCATCACGAGCGGCTGCGTCGGCCTGCTCAGCCAGGACATGATCCACCTCTACGCCCGGACGCCGGTGAAGACCAAGGTAGTCGTCCTCCCGGCGTAGCCGAACGTTCGACCCTGCCCGGGAAGCCGAGCCGGCGCGCCGTCTCGCGGCGGCGGTCTGCGCCGCGCCGAGGAGGGCGGGAAGACAGGCGGAGGGGGTGTCCGCGCGTTCGGTCGAAAATCTCCATTATATTCAGTCCTTTACCGATTTCTCATCAACGCTTACCCACATTTTCACCCACGGCCGTTCGACAAATTTAGGCGAACGATAGCGGACGAAGGCGGCCACCCGAGGGGTCGCTATCGATGTGACCGAGCGGTAATTTCATCGAAACAACTGACCGGTAAGTGTCGCCTGTCAGACTTCGGTCAGACCGTCCGCACCCATTTTTGAGATGGGCCCCTTCCTGCTTCACGCTGGGCGTGGACGTTATTATTCACTCGGCGCTGTTCGGATCATGCTGCCGAGGTCTGCGCGGCGAGCCAAATCCTCGGCGAGCCGCCGGCGCTCTCCTGCCAGTGTGATGCCGTCGCCGATCACGCGACCGGCGAGGCCGGGGTCGAGGAAGTTCAGGACGTTCTTCCAGAAGCCGTCGCCGATCTTGGGCGCGGCCAGCACGCCCTTATCTTGCGCGGCCTCTGCCAACCCCCAGATGCCGAGGGCGCCGAGAGCTTTGCCGACAATCCCCATCTTGCCGCCGCCGGCTGCGCCCGCCGCACCTGCCGCGCCCGCTACGGCACTTCCGCCGCCGAGCTTCACCGCAGCCGCTTCGAGGGCAACCGCCGCCGTGCTGAGCTGCGTCGCCGCGGCCGGCAGACCGAAGCCTGTGAGCGTCTTCAAGGTGCCGTAGCCCATGGCCGCGGCGCCCGTCCCGACCACGCCCAGCGTCGCGGCGGTCCCGACCCCCGGTCGATCCTTCACCGCATCGGCAAGGCCAGCGATGGCGTGCGCGATGGTGTTGAGCATCGGCGCGATGCCCTGCGCGTCTCCCAGCGCCGTCTTGAGGGTCGTGAACGCTTCGGAGACGCCCTTGGAAGCGGTCTCGAAGTCCTTGCCGCCGCCGAGTAGGTTGTCATAGGCGTTGATGCCCATGGCCTGCTTGTATCGGTGCCCGAGTGCATCGACCTGTTCGGGGCTCGAAAGGTACAGCGAACCCATCCGCCGCGCGGTATCGGTGCCGAAGATGCGATAGACCTGCTTGTTCTGGTCGTCGCGCGAGGTGATGCCCTTGGCCTCAAGCGCGGGACGCACCTCCTTGTCGATGAAGTCCTTGAACGTGCCCTTCGTCAGGGTGTCGTAGCCCTTGATCGCCTTGGCCGGCTCGGTGATCGTGATCTTGCCCGCGTCCGAGACTTCCTGACCCTGGCCTGTCAGAAGCCCGAAGTCTTTGAGAACGCCGGCCACCTTCGAGGTCATGGTGCCGCCGACGAACTGACGACCGACCGCGGAGAGCGACGTGCCGGTGCGGGCGCCGCCCATGTCCTCCATCGCGGCGAGCGCGCTCATGTAGAGGTCGTCGGACGACATGCCCTTGGCCATCGGCCCGGCCTGACGCACGAACTGTTGCAAATCGTTGGTCGTCAGAAGTCCCTGCCCGACGACAAGTGCCTTCGTGGCCGCATCAAGCTCTTCCACGAACATCTTCGGGATGATCTTGTGCTGTTTTGGATCGATAGCCTTGCCGCGGAGTTCAATAAACTTGAACAGCCTCCGCATATCTTCTTCGTTCTCGCGCCCGGTAGCGGCCGAGATGACGGAACGTGCTTTGGCAACTTCGGGCAGCAACGCGGCCGAACCTGAGTTGTCCTGCGTCGCCGCGCTTAACTCGCGGAACAGCTTGAACTGCTCGGTGACATTGATGTCGGGGACGGTGCGCGCCGAGTTGTAGGCCGCCTGTAGACCGAGGGCAGCGTCGGACTGACTGTTGCCCGCCATCTTGAATAGGTTGGTCTGGCGCTGAAGCTCGCCGCTGCGGTGAAGGATGCCGCCGCCGATCCGCTCCACGTTCATGCCGGCGAGGATGCCCGACTCCGTAGGCCCCATCGCAATCGTATCGAGGACGCCGGGGCCGTGACCGGGGCGGCGAATGCTTCGACCGCCCGCAGAGCCCGCGCTGCGAAGCTTCCCGATCAGGTCGTTCACCCGCCGCTCAACCGCGGCGACTTCTGTGCCCCATCCGCCGATCGCCGCCTTGACGGTATTCGCCTCGTTGCGAACGCCCCCGAACGCGCGGGCGAAGTCCTTATTGATCGAACTCGAGACTTTGCCGGCCGTACCGGACAGAAGCCCCATCTCTTTGTTGAGTTTTGAAAGCCCCTCGAAGGCTCCCTTCCCCAGCGTCAGCCGACCCATCAGGCCGTTCGTCTTGACGATCTGCTTGTCGAGGCCCGCGAACAACGATGCGATCTCGTGAAGCTGGCGCTGCCAAGCCCCGGTGATCGTGAGTTCGGTTGCAATCTTGTAGATGTCAGCCATCGGCTCAGTCCTCAACAGATCCGCCGAGCAAATGCCGGTGCATCCGCTGGCCTATGATTTCGGCGACGTTCTTGCCGTCCTGCTTAGCTGCGGTGCCGAGCACCGGCCGCGGAGGCATCTTTGAGGTGCCATTCTCGAAGAGAGGGGCGCGCGGGTCGTTTGACCCTACCGAGGCGAGGCGCGCGTTGATGACGCGCCGCTTGTAGCTTTTCCGAAGCGCGCCAGTGCGTAGCAGCGGCTCGTCCTCGGGAAAGCCTTTGCGGACACGGTCGGCCTTCGTGGCGTCGGCGAGGCTCGCCCAGCCGTCATGGTACCGGCCGGGGATTTTCTGAACCTCGGCGAGATGGTGTGCCGAAGCCGTCTCCATGGCCTTGTGCTCGGCCTGCGGAACGGTGCGGGCTACACCCTGTAGGAAAGCAGCGAAGGCGGCAGGGCTGTCGAAGCTACGCATCAGGCGGCCTCCCCCGGCTCGAAAATGCGCCGTAGCCTTTCGTCGCTCTCCTCGATCACGCCGGCCGCGTGCGTGAACACGGGCGCGACCTGTAGCGCCCACCGCTTCAGCGCCTCATGCTGGGCCAGGGTGATGCCTCCGGCGTGGTGCGCGGCAGTGATCGCGTTCACGGTCTCGGCAAGGCCGGCGAAGGCATCGCCGAGCAAGCCAATCCTCTCGGCAGCTAGGTCGCCCGCCTGTTCCATCGAGAACTGCCGCGCTCGCTGCCGGGCCCTTCGTTCGCTGAACTTCATCATTCAGCATCCGCCACCGCTTCGAGTGACTGCATGGTCGCCTCGAAGCCTTCGGGCGACATACCGGACGCCTTAAACAATTCGTTGCGGACGTAGACCGCGACCTGCTGCACCTCGCGATAGTCCGTCTCGATGGCTTCGATCTCGGCCAATGCTGGCCCGTGCAACTTCTTGACGGCCGCAGCGCGCAGGCGATCGAAGGTCTTACTCTCGGGCATCTGCAAAGCGGCGTCGTCGAGCCCGCAGGTGAAGGCGGGCGTGTCGAACAGCGCGGCGGCCTGCTCGGGGTTCGTTGCGATCTCCTGCGCGAGCGTCAGGCGGGCGCCGGGCTCCAGGCTTCGTAGGTATCCGCGGATCTCCTGACGCTGCAGCTCGCCCACGATGTCGGTGCGGTCGGGCTTCGGCAGGCCAAGGCCGGCGCGCTGTGCCTCAAATCGGCCGAGAGCCTTGCGGACGGCGCGACTGGCGCGGGCGAACTCGCCTAGACGCTCCTTACGGACTGTCTCGACCAGTTTGCTCCTCCGACCGACCGACGAGAGGTTGCCGTCACCTTCCAGCTTCGTCGCGACGGCGGTGTGCCGCGTTTCGACCTCGGCAAGCGCCTGGATCGTGGAGACGGCGTGGTCGGTGTGCGGCTGCCCCTTGCGCACACGGTCGGTCATAGCCTGATAAAAATGCAGGTTCATGATGCGTCTTTTCCCTCTATGGCGCTCGGCCATTACTTGATCCAACCCATTCGACGGGCGCGTTCCTCAGAGCAAAGGCCGAGACGCACAGCTTGAGCCGGCGGCAGGCGATTGATTGCTTGGGCGTGACCTGATCGGCCTGTGTCGTAGCCGACGACATGGTAGGTCTGAGACGAGGCGGTCGGCACCGAATGCTTGACCGCAAGCTCGGTTATGGCCCACACAAGTGCGTCGACGCGGTCGGGCGAGTAGCCCGCCAGCGAGCGGCTGAAGTCCGACGTGAACGCGCACATCTGGTCTTCGAGGGGAGCGAAGGTGCCGACGTGGTGGACCTTGTGCTGTTCGTAGAGCGCCGAGACGGGTTCGGCCCGGATCGCCTTGCCGCGGGAGGCGCGGACCTCGCGGTAAGGCACGAGAGGGTCGGCCATGCGGATCGTCGCCTCGACCAAGGCGCCGCCGTTGTTGACCTCGGCGACGATGCGGTCGGCCTGGTGCCGGCGGTAGAGCGCGACGGCGCGCTGCGCCCATTCTAGCGGTCCGAGCTTCGCGGTGGCGTCTTCGAGGACGTAGACATGATCGTCGGCCGAGATACCGGCGGCCACGATGCCGGTCTCGTCGCTGTTCTCGTTGTTCGTGACGGCGGGATCGACCGCGATCACGATGCGCACCAGATCCGGCGCGCTCGTCACCCGGTCCTGGTCGATCCAGGCGCGCTGGAACAAGGCGCCAGGCACATCCTCGAGATACTCGCCCTCGATTTCCTGCCTGCCGAGCCGGGTGCCACCGTACCGCGCCTCCATGGCCTCCACGAAGCCGGGGGCGAGGTTGGCGGCATTGTCCCGCGTCCGGCCGCGGGTGATGACGACGCCCTGGCCCTCGCGGTTCATCAGGTCGCGAAGGATGCGCAACGGCTTCGGTGTCGTCGTCACCACCACGCGCGGACGCGCGCCGAGACGAAGGCCGAGCTGCAACTGGTCCCAAGCCTCCATGTAGCGCCAAGCGCCCAACTCGTCGGCCCAAGCTGCCGCGTGCTGTGGCCCGCGAAGGCGCTCGGGCTCGTCCGCCGAGAACAAGGTCGCTATGGCGCCGTTCGGCCAAGTCAGCCGGCGCTTTGAGGGTTCGTAGAACGGGCGGGCATGGTTCGGGGCGATGGCGAGGATGCCGGATTCACCTTCGACCATCGTGTCCCGCGCGTCGGCGGCCGTCGGGGCCACCAGTGCCAGCCGGCTCATCGTGCCGGACATGGCCTGCTCCTGGCACCACTCGGCGCCCGTGCGGGTCTTCCCAAAGCCGCGCCCCGCCAGCACCAGCCACGTTGACCAGTCGCCGGTCGGGGCGATCTGCTCAGGCCGGGCCTTGCGGTGCCAGCTTCCGGCAAGGCTTTCGCGCAGGGCGGCGGCAAAATCGATCTCACGCGGCGCGGACATCGAGCACCCCCGTCGGCTGGGGGTTGGCCTCTAGCTCGGCGAGGCCGTCCATCACGGCGTCGAAGGCTTCCGGGTAGGGTCGGAGGCGGCTCGCCAGCATGGCCTGAAGCCGGTGCATGATCGGCGAGTGCATCAGCACCGCGACGTTGTTCGTGATGTTCTGGATCGTCGGCGCGTTCGCCATCTCGCCCGTGAACTTGCCGGTCTCTCGGATGACTTCGAGGGCCACGCGGGACAGGGCGGCGTAGGCGTGGTGGTCGTTGCCGGCCTTGGCGACGAAGGCCGCCTGCATCAGGCCGCCGCGGAGCACAGACAGGTTGTCGAGGATCGACCCGCCCTCGGCAGCCGCGCGCTCGGCGAGTTCGGAGATGGGGACATCGGCGGCCAGGGCCGCGCGGTAGTCGGGATCGAGGTTCGCCATGTGCCGGGCGATGGCGTCCCGATGCACGTCGAAGCGTGCCGCGATCTTGTCGAGGCTCACGCCCTTCAAGCGGGCGAGTTCGATCGACAGCCGCTCAGGATGACGGGTGATCTGGCTACGGCGTTCGGATTTGGCCTGAGAGGCCATGGGCGGGGCTCCGGTGACTGAGAGTCAGTCCGTGGGCCATCCAACCCGTGCACCGGTTCCTCATCCAAGGACGCCGGCAATCTCAAAATGAAGGAAGACTATCGGTTAGTCAATATTGGCGCGCGAAAATCCATCGCATTTAAGCAGGCATGCGCGCCAGCATCCGCTGAACCTGTACAGCCTGCCACCGGCCGCCCCGTGGTGTCTCGATTTCGCGGTCGTTCAGCGCCTTGGCGATGCCGCTTGCTGAAACGATGCCGGCCTCGCGGAGTTCGGTCACGACGGGGGCGAGGTCGGCGCTTCGAGCCGCCGCACGGGCCGTTCCTGCGGCCCTGCCAGCCTCACGGGCGGCATCGGTGGCAACGTGACCACGGAAGCCGCCCAGCTTGGTCCCACGGGCCTTGGCGGCGGCTAGCGCGGCCTTGGTACGAGCCGAGATCATGCCGGCCTCTAGCTCGGCCACGGCCACCATCTGATTGAGCATGAACTTCCCGGCCGGGCCTTCGATCTGAGGCAGGTCGGCGAAGCGCACATCGACGCCGCTCGCGAGCAACTTCGACAGGAACGCCACCGACCGCGTGAGGCGATCCACCTTGGCGACGACGAGAGGGACGCGATGCAGGCGGGCAGCGGCTAGCGCGGCGTCGAGGGCCGGGCGGGCGTCATTCCGGCCGCTCTCGACCTCCTGAAATTCGGCCACGATGCGCCAGTTGCCGCCGTTGAGGTAGGTGCGGACCGCCTCCCGCTGAGCGTCGAGGCCCAGGCCCGACTTGCCCTGCCGATCCGTCGAGACCCGGACGTAGGTGACGAAGTCGCCCTTCATGGCCTGCCCTTACGTTGCTAGCATCGAACGTTGCAAGCAACGTAAGTGGATTTGCGAGGATGTCAAATGCCTGATTTTGCGGGCTTTTCTGCCGGGATCAGCACGCGCGAGCCATTCTATGCGCTCGCCAGCTACCTGAGTGAAAGCAGCGCGCTGGCGCCGCGGCTGTCCTCGACCGTCACCTCGTTGCCGCCGGTCTTCCGGGCGTGGTGCACGAGCTCGACGGCGCAACCACAGTGGTCGGCGATCTAGGCCCAAACGGTCGCCACGGCGTTGATGGCGCCGTTGTCGTTCTCGCTCACGGCGTGGCTCGACACGAACGGATCGATAATCAGCACGTCGATCATGTTGGCGAGGATCGTCGCCCGGATCTGCTCGATCACAGGATGCGCGATCGTCAGACCCGCTCGGTTTTGCTCGGCGACGACGACGCGGGTGTCGCGGCCGGAATTGACGAACAGGCGGCCGGCGAGATCGGTGTCGTCGAGTTCGTAATGCAACGCCGTCGCCATCACGCGGCGCTGCAGCTCGTCCATCGGGTCTTCGAGGTTGATGTACCAGACCTTGAACCGGCCGTGCGGCTGACTGCCGATCAGGTCGCGACCAGTGACCATGCTCAGCGCCTCGGCGATCACCAGCGACGACTTGCCGATGCCGCCGGGGCTGACGGTCGCCGAGATGAACTTGCGGATGAGGTGCCGGCCCAAGAGCCATTCGCGCACCGGGATCGCCGACGGCTCGATCCATTCGAACCGGGTCGCCTTTATCGCGGGTCGACCCGGTGGGTCATCCTCGGCACGGCCACGCAGCGGCGGCCACGCGCGCTCCGGGCCGAGCGCGTGCAACGCTTCGGCGAGGTCGTCGGCGAAGGGCTCATGCCTCATGTGGCTGTCCCTTCTGGCGCAACGTTCCGTTCGCCTCCTTCAGCATTGTCATGACACTGATGGCCTGCCGCATGGCAGCCGTCGCCTTCCGGGTGGAAAGCTCGAGGCCGGTGTCGTCACCGACGGCGCCGTAGTCGACGCCCATCGAGGCGTAGAAGGCCACCATGTGCAGGCACTCGGCTACGAACTCGCGCAACGCGCCCGGCGAGCCATGGGCGATGTGATCGGGTGCGCTGCTCATCGGCTCGCCTCCCGCGGACCGAGCCCGCTTAACTCCGCGACAAGCGCCGCAACTTCGGGAGAGACGCCGTAGCGACGAGAAAGCCGTTGGACGATCGGGGTGTTGGTGCTATTTTCGAAAGTGTCGATCTGGCAGACGACAGCTTTCGAGGGACGTGCAGGCCTGGCAGCCTCGCGTCCCTCAACTGTTTTCAGCATGCGCTACGCCGCCTCCATCTCAAGCGACGCGAGATAGCTGCGCAGGCTATCAGCTGGGATGAGGGTCCGAGACCCCACCTTGATCATCCGAAGCTTCCGCTCAGCGATCAGCGCATAGAGCGTGGTCCGGCCGAGGCCGGTTGCGTACAGCGCCTCTGGCACCGTGTAGGCAAGCTTCTCCGGCGACGCGCGCAGGTCTCCCTGCGGCGCCTGAACTGTGTGAAGGTTCATGGCTGCACCTAATGTTTGCCCCACCTGTTCGTGCGGCGACATACGGACGCTAGAACCGACAAAGCCGGTTGGCGTCCTAAACAATTAGCCCGGTGTTTTTTTGCGCCGGAAGACGCTGCTCTGGCTCACCCGCATCGGGCGATGTCGCACGATCTGTTCAATCTGGATCGGAGTGAGTCTGGGGTACTTCGCGCAGAGTATGTCCACGGCAATCTGAGCGGCTGGGCGGCCACTGATCGAGTCGCGCATCCCCTCCATCAGGGATTTGTACCCCTCATAGATCTCTCTGCGCTGATCATTCTCTGATTTGGATCTTGCTTTGCGCCCCGGGCGGAGTCTGAACCCGCCGGAAAGAAACTCTACTAAGAGATCTCGATCGACTCTAGTGAGCGGATGGTCCGATAAGATATAGTCAATGAGGCGCTTCGAGCTGCCTCCGGCATTTTTGAATAGCTCCAAGTGAGCCGCCGCAAGCGCAGAGGCCGCTTCCCGCACTGCATTCGCAAATTCGAAATCGCCGCTCTCTGGCTCAGCATCCGACATGACTATGCTTCCAGTGCAACTTCGACGTACCGCGCCCAAGCATCCATCAGCTCGCGCCGCTTCTCGAATAGGTCGCCTCGACGGTAAGCCCGCTCAACCTTGGACTCGACCGTGTGGGCCAGCGCCATCTCCACCACCTCAGACGGGAAGTGCGTCGTCTCGGAAGTCCAATCGCGGAACGACGACCGGAAACCGTGTACGGTAAGATCGGTACGCCCCATTCGGCGGAGCAGCATGAGCATCACTGTGTTGGACAGCGGCTTGCTGCGCCGTCCGCTGGGGAACACGAAGGTCTCGTCAAAGCCGCGCATTTGCGCCAGGACGGCCAAGGCTGCGGCTGACAGCGGCACGCGGTGCTCCGTGCCGCCCTTCATCCGCTCAGCCGGCACGATCCAAATTCCAGCTTCCATGTCGATCTCAGACCAGCGAGCGCCGAGTGCTTCACCTGTGCGGGCTGCCGTCAAGATCGTGAAGGCCATCAGCTTGGAGGCGATGCCAGGCTGACTTTCCAGCAGGCGCATGAACGCCGGCAGTTCTGCAAAGGGTAGGGCAGGGTGGTGCTCAACCCGCTGCACCTTTGATCGCTTGGGCAGGAGGTTCTGCAGGTGCCCCTTCCATCGAGCCGGGTTCTCTCCGCGCCGGTAGCCGCGCGCTGTCGCCCAATCCAGCACCGACTCGATCCGACCCCGCACCCGAGTGGCGGTCTCAGGCTTCGCTGACCAGATCGGTTCGAGGGCCTGCATCACAAGGCCGGTATCGACCGCCTGCACCGGCAGGTCGCCGAACGCCGGATAGGCATAGGTTTCCAGCGTCGCCGTCCACTGCGCCGCGTGCTTCGCGTTGCGCCAACCAGCCCGGTGCGCCCCGATATAGCTGGCAGCGGACGACCGAAAGGTGATGGCGCGGGCTGCCTCCACTGCTGCGTCCTGCCGTCGGCCAGATCGGATCTCGATCGGGTCCAAGCCTTCGGCCGTGAGCTTGCGGCAGTCCCGAGCCTTGTCGCGTGCCTCGGCCAAGGAGAAGGTGTTCGCCGACCCCAGCCCCATGGCGCGGGCTTTCCCGCCAAGGGTGAACCGATAGATCCAGCTTTTCGCCCCCTTGCCGGAGACCTGAAGCCACAAGCCGCCGCCGTCCCCGTACATGCCGGGGGCTTTCAGGCGCGCGACGCCCAGAGCAGTCAGCTTACCTTGCACGTCCAAGCTACCCACAATGCTACTAACATCGTAAGCCTGAATTTGCGCAAACGCCAGCGACCTGCCGCGAACGGCAGATTGATGATTTACCTTATATTTCGACGACTTAGCGGCCAGTGGCGAACGGGGAGGAACAGCCTTCTGGCGGAAGGGGTGGGATTCGAACCCACGGTGGAGTTGCCCCCACGGCGGTTTTCAAGACCGCTGCCTTAAACCACTCGGCCACCCTTCCAAACCTTTGTGGCAATTTGGTTTTCGGTCGGTAGGGCAGGGGGCCGAAACCCGCCTTTGCTACCGCTTTGCTACCATTTCACCCGGCGGTCTTACCTATGGCCGCGCGCAGTGCCGCGTCAACCTTCGCTGCCGCGTCCTCCTGCATCCCCGGCAGGACGTGGGAGTACAGATCCAGTGTGATCGCGATGCTGGAGTGCCCCAGGCGCTCCTGCGCGATCTTCGGATGGACCCCGCTCGCCAGCATCTGCGTCGCGTGGCTGTGCCGCAGATCGTGGAAGCGCACCTTTGGCAGGTCGGGCGCCTGGGCCAAGATCCGCGTGAATTCATGCGTGAGGCTGTTCGGCTGGACCGGCGAGCCGTCGGCCTGGGTGTACACGTAGCCATCGCTGGCCGCCCGCATCCCGAGCTTCAGCAGTTCCTCTGCCTGCCGGATGTGGTGAGCTCGCATTTCCTCGAGCGCGAAGGAGGGGAGAGCGACGCGCCTGCCACGGCCGCTCTTCGTCTCTTTCGACCGGGTGCCCTTCCGGGTCTGCTCGGTGCTCTCGACAATCTCGATGTGGCCGGTCTTCCAATCGACCGAGCGCCACCGGAGCGCGGTAACCTCGCCACGGCGCAGTCCGCACATCGTCCCCAGCACTACGGCAATGAAAACCCGGCTCGGTCGGAAGTGCGCGAACAGCGCCGCCGACTCATCTGCGTCGAGCGCACGCATTTTCAGTCGCTCGACTTTCGGCGGGTCAACAGCATCAGCCGGGTTCCGAACGAGGAGGCGCCATTTCACGGCCTGGCCAAGCGCCTGCCGCAGTATCCGGTGCATATGGTGGACGGTTCGAGGCGCAAGGCCGCCCTTGCCATCCCTGCGACCGCTGATAAGCGCCTTGCCATAGGCCGCGGAGATCTGCTCCGGCCGAAGCTTGGTGAGCACGGCGCCGCCAAGCAGCGGGGCGAGGTTCTTTCGAGCGATCTCGGTGTAGCGCTCGTGGCTGCGAGGCGAGACCTGCGAGCGGATGTGCTCCAACCAGCGCTCGAAGAACTGCGCGAGCGTTTCTTTGGCCGGCTCGACGTAGTCGCCGCCCTGCATCGTCGTGATGAGGCGCGCGCACTCCTTCTGCGCCTCGCGCTTCGTGCCGGTGAAGGTGTGCCACTTCCGGCGTCGCGCGCCGGTTTCTGGATCTCGCAAGTCCAAGACGACTGCCCATTTGCCAGGCGATCGCTCACGGATGTGACCCTTCATGTCCTGCTCTTCCCGAATCGATGGTGCGGCAGGCTCAGGCTATCAGTCGTCGTCACCGACGACTTCGACCGACTTCCGGCGCTTGTACGGCGGGTTGGAGCCACCCAGCCCAGCGAACCACTTAGCCTGATCTTCCACCGGCAGTTCGACCAGGTTGGTTGCCGCACCGCTCAAGCGGTCGCGTTCTATGCGGGCGAAATGATCCCTCGCGTTCTGGATGATCTTTGCGGCAGTTTGCTCAAACACCTGCGTTGCTGCCTCAGATTCATGCCACCTACATCCATAGGTATCTTCAATGTAGGACAATGCCGCGGCAGTCTTAACAGCTATATCATAATAGTCTTCGCCCCATTCATATTTATATTGCGCTTTCTGAGCCAGGGATATCTCCATACGTGTCTCCATCTCCTCAGAGAGAGATCGACCGTACTTCAATGCGCTTGCTTCAAGATCACGTCGCACCTCATCTCGGAGGCGAATTGTGAGCGATCCTCGCTTATTCTCGATCTTCGGCTTTGGAGCTCGCTTGGCCTTCGGCTCTTGGTCGGTCATCGATCATCCTCCGTCACGATGACGTTAAATCACGTCGCATCGCTTGCCAACCCCATCCGCTGGGGCTATCTCTTGAGTGACGTAATTTCACGTCACCACGAGGCAGGCATGAAAATGGATGAGACCAAGCGCTCCCAGGCACTGACCATCACGGTCGAGGAGGCGAGCCGGCGGCTCGGCATCGGCAAGAACCAGGCTTACGAGGCGGCGGGCCGAGGAGAGATCCCGACCATTCGGATTGGGCGGCGGCTGCTGGTTCCGCTCACCGCCTTCGAGCGCCTGCTCGACGGGCCGGCGATCTCCCGTGGCGGGGTCGCCTGACGCATGGCTCAGAAAACAGAGGAGGGACGCCGCGCCTGCCAGCGCTTGCGTCCCTCGAAGGTTGTCGCTCGCTCGACCGACGCCTTCGAGTTAGCACCCGATACCATCGTGAGCAACATGCTCGCCCGGCGCTTCGGGGTATCGGCGGAGGTTGCCAGTGTGGTCGCCCAACTTGCCGGGCTTGGTCCACGGGATGATGCGCGATGATGTGCAGGGATCTCGCCCCGATCATCGCGCGCATGCTCGTAGAGGGTTGCCTCATTCCCGGTCAGGGGCCTGAGGCCACCATCGCTTTGGCACGACGCCTCTGGCCGTCCGCGGCGCGTGCCGAGATCCTTCGCGGCTACGACATCGCGGTGGAGATTTACGAAGACGACTACCTGTTCGAGGCGGCCTGACCAATGGCGGCGGTCACACTCCTGCAGAAGTGGCAGCTGCTTCAGGCGATCATCGCCGATGCAGATCTGTCCCAGACGTCGAAGCTTGTGGCCGCTCGCCTGCTCTATCACCACAGCGCTCAGACTGGTCGCTGTTGCCCATCCTATCAAACCCTTGCCGACGGCGTAGCGCTGAAGCGACGTGCAGTGATCAATGCGGTTCAGGAGCTCGAAGCCGGCAGCTGGATAGTGATTAACCAGGTGAAAGGTGGTGCCGCCGCCGGCCCCAACCGATACGCGACGAACACCTTTCAGATCGATTTCTCGCGAGGAGATCGGGCTGGGCCAACAGTGCACGACGGTGCACCGTCAACGGTGCACGAGGATGCACTGTTACACGATGACAACAGTGCACCGCTGTGCACCCCCCCAGTGCACGACGGTGCACCGTCAACGGTGCATGGCGATGCACCCTACTCAGGGAAAGATACAGGGAAAGGAAACAGGGAAGAGTCTCCCCCTACCCCCTCGGACTTCGATGAGTGGTGGCGGGCGTACCCCCGGAAGGTTGGGAAGGACGCTGCCCAGCCTGTCTTCATCAGGATTACGAAGGCTCGGAAGGCGACCGTCGCCGAGCTGATCGAAGGCGCAAAGCGATACGCGGCCGAGCGCGCCGAGCAGGATCCCCAGTTCACCAAGCATCCGAAGACCTGGCTGAACGGCGGGCATTGGGCCGACGAGGCCGTGCCGAAGCCAGTGTCGCACGCGAACGGTCGGCAGCCCTTCAGCGCCCTCGGACGCCTGCAGGAGAACATGTACGATGACGACTGACATCACGTTGCGCGGGGACCATGCCGTTGCCCGGGCGGGTGCCCTGCCTGACCTGCGGCCGCAGCTGCAGATCGAGCGCCTGCTGACCGATCTCGGCCCCATCAACTGGCGCAAGGTCCTGCTGGAGAAGCCCTACGTCGGTGATCTCATCGGCTCCCCGCGGGCAATCGAGCGCCTGCGCCAGGACATCGCCGAGGCGCCGGATCTCGATCTGCTCATGCAGCTCGGGCAGGCCGCGGCTGCTGCGATCGAGGCGAAGCCAAGCCGTAAGATCACCGCGACGGCGGTCGCGCTCCTGTTCGATAGCCGCGCTCGTCAGCCTGCCAACCCGGTGACCTACCTCAGCGCCCTGTGCAGCGACATCTTCGAGCTCGGCTTCCAACCCGCTGTTATCGCCGCTGCATGCCAGCGGTTGCGCAGGACGACGACCTTCATCCCGGAAATTGCTGAGGTGATCGAGGTGTGCCGGAAGGTGCAGCGAGAGTACGTTGCGACCGCAAGCCTGTGCCTTCGAGCGATCGACTGCCGCGACGCGGCATTGGCTGCGATCGCGCAGGCTGAGAGCGCGCCCCGGGCATCCAAGCGGTCTCCGCCCCGAGATGATACACAGCCGGGGGATGCTGAGTGGTGATGACCCCTCAGGAGCATTCAGCCTGCCTAGCGGCCCTGGAGGCCGCAGAGCAGGCCGCCGAGGCCCTGCGAGCCGTCCTCGGTGTCTGCGGTCGTCCATCGACCGAACTGGTCCCATTGGCCATCGCCTGTCGTGCCTGGGGCGTGTCGAAGGAGACCGGACTCAAGCGAGCCCAGCGCGGCCTCGGCCTCAAGATCGCCGGCCGGTGGCACGTGCCTGCCGAGACCGTGGGGTTTGAGCAACAGCCGGGGGACCCTACGGGCACGCCGGCAGTACGGGTCGTAGAGGCGCGGCTTCTCCCTAGCGCCAGGGGTCAAAAACCACTTAACACCGGCGAAGCGAGCATCCAGTCATGACGATCATTACCAAGGCTGCACTTGCGGACGAACTCTCGATCTCTCGGGCGCGTGTCTCGCAATACGTGGCGAAGGGCCTGCCTGTACGGTCAGATGGCAAGTTGGATCGCAGTGAAGCTCTTAACTGGCTTCACACCAACGTGGTCGGACTTAACACCTTCGAGGATCGCGGGGTTAACCGGGCCGGCCGACTCGCGGCGGGCTCGAACCCGAAGCCTAAGCGCCAGCCTGAGCGCCGGACGCTCGCGCCGACGGATGCCGACATGCCCAGCATCCGCGATGTCCTGGTGGCGATGATCGACCGCGTCGAGGCCGTGGTCGCCTTCGCGGTGGTCGCCGCGAACGGTGTCCCTTCGACAGCCTACGCCGCAGCCGCCATCGCGCGAGCCGAGATGATGGAGGCAGCTAGCGACCTCGCAATGACCATGGGGGCGCCAGACGGTCCTGATGGTCCTCTCGGTCGGGTTGAGGCGACCGCGTACCCGCCGGACTGGCCGGCCCTCGCGGACCTGTTCGGGCATCCGCTCGACGTGGACGCTTGGCGAGAGGCCGAAGGCGACCTGGCGTACTGGCAGGACGTCGATCCGCCCGAGGCTCCGCACCCCTGGAGGGAACCCGCCGGAGTATAGCCGCGGCTATATTTGTCCGGTTTGTCCACCCTCGATGTCCGGTTTTGTCCACTGTGCAGGCCGGTCGAGGCCGCCGACACTGTCGGCATGTTCGACGCCATCACCTTCCCCGACCGGCTCACCGCCGCCGTCCCGACCGAGCTCGCTGAGGCCGTGCGTCTCACCGCGGCTGCCCGCGGACTGACTGTCGCCGACTACGTCCGCGGCAGCGTCCAGGCTCGGCTGATGCTCGATGGCGCCCGCTTCCGCCCCCTGCCCAACCTGCAGCGCCACGCCGCCCGCCCGGGCCGCGTCCGCACGCTTTGACCGGAGACACCATGCGCCGACCCACCGCCATCCGAACCGACGCCCCGCCGGCTGCCTCCCCCGAGGCCGAACTCGCCGGCCTCGTCACCACCCGGGCCAACCTGCAGGCCCGGCGCGATGCGCTGAAGGTCGAGGTCGAGCAGGCCATCGCCGCCCGTCGCGCCCTGCTCATCGAGGGCGGCGGCGCGGCGGCAATCTCCGATGCCGAGCGCGCCTGCCGCGAGGCCGAGGGTACGGCCTTCGGCGTCGACGACGCCCTCGCGGAGGTCGAGCGCCGCATCGCCGCCACCGAGGAGCGCATCCGCGAGCAGCGCGCCGCCTCCGAGCGCGAGACGTCTGCGACGGCGTTGGAGCGTGACGGCGCCGCGATCGACGCGGCGGCCGAGCAGGTCCGGCAGGCCGTCGCGACTCTGGCGAGCGCGACGACGGCTCTGGCCTCGGCGATCTCGCCCCGGGCCGCCCCCTTGTTCGCCAAGCGAGACATGCACGGCGTTCGCAACGGCGAGCCCCCGGAGCGGATCGCGGCATTCCTCGTCGGCCACATGATCGCGACGGCGATGCCGTTGATCGAGGTCGCGGAGGCGGGGCGGCAGGAACGGTTCGGATGGGTGTCACGGCGTGAAATCGAACCGAAGGACGGCAACGTCCCGGAGCGACCGCTCCTGACGGACCCGATGCGCGACCTCGCGGCCCGCGTCCGAGGCGGCGAGGCATCGCCGGTGCTCAGCGCCTACCACCAGCCGGAGCCCGACTTCGAGCCCGGCCGGGAGGAGATCGCGGTCTACGTGACCAGCGAGTTCTCCTACGTCCGGAAGACCGGATACGTCGCGGAGGTCGTGTCGGTGACGCTGGCGAGCCTACCCGTGCCGGTGGCGGAGCAGGCGATCAAGCGTGGCGTCGCCTCGCGAGACGAGCCCGATAACTGGTCCGCCCTGCTGCGGCAGGCCGAGCTGCGCAGCCGCCAGCACCGCAACATCTTCGAGTACCCGCCCCTCGGCTTCAACCTCGAGGAGTGGCGCGCGGCCGAGACGAAGCGCCGCCGCGACGCCTGGCTCGCCGAGCAGGGCCGCGAGGCCGCCTGATCCCAGATCGCCGGGTGGGTTTCTCCACCGCTCGGCGAGGCGCCCATGATGGCCGTGTGGTGCGGAGCTTCATGGGTGCCACCTCTTCCACAACTGGACATTATCCGATGACTTCACCCCTGATCTGTGACGGCGCCTTGATCCTCTACGGGGATGTAGGCGTGGCGAACTGGGCCGATGTCGAGGGATTCACGTCGAACGATGTGGTGGCCGCCCTCGCGGAGCTAGGCTCTGGAGCTGACGTGGTGGTCCGCATCAATTCCGGTGGCGGCAACGCCTTCGAAGGTGCCGCCATCCACGCCATCCTCTCGGCGCACCTCGGCAAGATCACGACGGTGGTGGAAGGCATCGCGGCCTCTGCCGCCTCGATCATTGCCATGGCCGGCACGGAACGCATCATCGCGTCCGGCAGCATGATGATGGTCCACGACCCAGCCGGTCTAACGATCGGGTCCGCCGACGACCATGACGATACCGCGGCGATGCTGCGCAAGCTGGCCGGGTCGATGGCATCGATCTACGCCGCCGCCACCGGCCGACCAGCCCGCGATCATATGGCGGAGATGGCCGCAGAGACGTGGTTGAGCGCCATCGAAGCGGTCGCCGGCCGCTACGCGACCAGGATCGGCACGGCGCCGACCTCGGCTACTGCTTGCGCACCATTTCCATTCCGCGCCTACGCCAAGGCACCGCCCGACTTGGTGGCATTGGCGGATGCCAAGGGCTGGAGTAGCCGAGCCTTCACCGCCTCGCACGTCGCTGGTCGCACTCCCGCCCAGGGTGAGAGAGGCCGGCATCGCCCTGCGGTCGATCCCGAGCGGGAGATCCGTGAGACCTGTGCCATTGCCGGTAAGCCGGACCGAGCTGCCGCGTACATTGCTGCTGGCACACCGCCGGCCGAGGTGCTTCGCCAGCTTCTCGCTGAGACCGCGCCAACGACTGCCGTTCCGCCCGTCGATCTCGTCGCCGACATGAAGCGCCGCCACGGTGTTGCCGATGGCACGGATGCACCGAGCGCCGGCCTCGCCGCCTCGCGCGCCAGCATGGAGCGGACGCTGCGCAGCCAGGGTCTCGTCGCTGCCGGGGCACCGCCCCGCGGGGTCAATGTCCTCGCCGCCGGCAACACCAGCATGCAGCGTGAGCTGCAGCGTGCCGGCCTTGTCGCCCGGTCGAGGTCGTAACATGCTCAGCGACCCTGCCTGCTCCCATGCCGACCTGTTGCGGCAGCTCGCGAGCCGCCTCGAAGCCATTGGCGGTCCGGCGGCCCTGTTGGCCATCGAGACGCTGAACGACTCGACCCTCGCCCACATCGAGACCGTCGAGGCGACCATCGCCCTCGTTCTGGCGCTCGAAGCTACCCCGCCCGTCCACTGAGCCCGACCCGGAGCGCACGATGTCCACCCATACGATCAAGCTGGAGGCCGCCATCGCCGGCCACGAGGCGGCCCGCGAGCTCGTCTTCCGCGAGCCGAAGTGGTCCGAGTTCATGCGCCTCGGCCCCTGCTACCGCTGGGTCCCGCGCGGCGACGGCAACATGATCGCCGTGCCCGACAACGACGTGATCGAGCGGTACGCCGAGGCCTGCTTGGTCAAGCCGAACGACCCCCTGATGCTTTCGCAGCTCGGGCTCGCCGACGCGCATAAGGTCGTGGACCTGTTCGTGGGTTTTGGCCTTGCCGCGGAGGGGGTCGCCGCGGCATCGAGGACGTCGTCGTCGACCTCATCGAAATCTTCGAGTGGCGACCCTCAGACCTCGGCGAGCTGACCTGCCGCGAGTTGCTTTGGTACTACCGTGAGCGGGTGGCCAGAGCCGAGCAGCGCGAGAAAGAACGCAAGCGGAAGGCGCCTTGATGGCCAAGACACTCGAAGCTTGCCTCGTCATTACCGGCGAGGACCGAGCCAGCCAGATCATCGACAAGATCACGACCGCAACGAAGCGGTTCGCTCGCGATGCGGACATGTCCGCGGCGATGCGGAAGAACGCGGAGGCAGCGGCCAAGACCGAGCAGGCGTTCAACGCGGTGGCGAAGGCCATGGCCGGCCGAGAGGGGTTCGCCAAGGCTCAGTCCGATCTGAAGGCGGCCGAGGCCGGCCTGCGCCAGTACACCAAGGAGCTCGACGCCGCCCGGGTGGCGAAAACCGCCTTCGGCAACGTGAAGCCGGCCGCGGGCACCGATGAGGCTGCCCGGTATGCGGCGGCGGCGAAGGGCCTGCGCGAGGCGACCGTCGCCCAGCAGCGGGCCGAGCGCGAGGTGGTGAAGCTGACGAGCGCCGTCGGCGCGCAGGCCACGGCCATGAAGCAGGCCGACAGCGCGGCAGCGCATCTCGGCGCCGATCTGTCGAACCTGTCCGCGCATCAGCAGAAGCTTCGGTCGACCTTCGAGGCCACCACCTCGGCGATCGCGAAGCAGGCTGCTGCGGAGGAGCGTGCGAGCAAGGTCGCCGCCGCCCGGCAGGCGCGCGTGGATGCGGTGAGGGGCGCGGCCGGCATCATCGGCATCGGCGCCGTCCACAAGGCCGAGCACTTCGCAGGGCACGCCCTGCACACGTACCAGCACTTCGACAACGAGCGCCGCTTCGGCAAGGTCGTGATGGACCTCACCGACGAGCAGCAGAAGCCCCTGGTGGATCAGGCGATCCACATGGGTGCGATCTCCCGCTACAACGACGTCAAGGTGCTTCACGCGCAGCGCGAGCTGGCGGCCCGCGGCCTGAACCGAGATCAGGTCCTCGGCATGATCCCGCACGTGAAGGATCTCGGCCAGGCGCTCGACATCGACATCGGCGCTGCGGCCAAGCAGGTCGAGGCCGGCATCTTCGCGTTCAAGAAGGACATCTCGACCCTCGACGCGGCGACCAAGTCGGCTCAGCAGACCGCCGACGTGCAGGTGAAGGCGGCCAAGATCTCCGGCATGACGCCGGAGGACATCCAGCAGGCCTACAAGTACGGCGCCACCCCGGCCCGCCTCGCACACGTCAGCGAGGAGCGCATGCTCGCCTTCGCGGGCGTGCTGAAGAAGGCAACGATCGGCGGCGACGAGGCCGGCGTGGCGTTCCGCGCGCTCATGTCCATGTCGAACGCGCCGACCGCTGGCGCGAAGGTGGCGATGCGTGCGGCCGGCCTCGACTACAACAACTACCAGAAGAAGCCCGAGAAGCTGGCCGTTGATCCTTTCGTGAAGCAGGTCGCTGAGAGCTACGGCGTAAAGCTCGACGGCACGGTGCAAGCTGGCCTTCGGAAGATCTTCTCAAACAAGGCGATCATCGGGGACTCGACCAAGTTCACCCCGGCCGTGATGGAACTGCTCGGCGACAACCTGGGCGGCGACGACGCCAAGTCGAAGAAGAGCATCGCCGGTCTCGCGAACCGCTACCGCAACGCCTCGATGCAGGGGGTCGATTCCAACCGGCTGATCGACGACCTACTGCTGAAGCTTCGCGACAACCTCGCCTTTGCCAATGCGCTGTTCGGCTCGAAGCAAGGCGGCCGCATCGCGACGGCGCTGTCCGACCCCGAGACCTTCAAGAAGATGCAGCATCTGCTTGGGGCTGAGCACTCCGCTGGGTACGCCGCGAAGGTGTCGGAGGCGCGAATGGCCGGCTTCGATGGTGCGGTGCTTCGGTTCCAGGGCGCTGTGACCAACCTCGAAACCAAGCTTGGGCGGGCGTGGGACAACGACGGAAAGGGCGGCGCGCTCACCGATATCACCAGCAAGGCCGGTCAATTCATTCAGCACGTCGCCGAACTGGACAACCGGGTGGTGCAAGCCGGCACCGTGGCGGCGGGCATCGGAACCGTACTCGTCGGGCTCAAGAGCATCGGGCTCCTACAGAGCGGCTTCGGCATGAAACCCGCCGCCGCGGAGCTGATGACCGCCGCCAAGATGCTGCAGGGCGCTGCCGTGAAGAATGGTGGCGGCCTCGGCGGCCCATCGGACAGCGGCGGCGGCAAGGGCGGCAAGCTGAAGGGCGCTCTGAAGGCTGGCGTGGCTGTTGCCGGTGCGTTCGGCTTGGAGCCCTTGGCCGAGCTCGCGCAAGAGCACCACATCTTCGAGATGCCAGACGTGGCCAGGGACGGTTGGCTTCGCTCGGGGCTCGACTTCCTCGACCCGCGGTTCGGCAACGCCTTCCTCGGCGATCGGTCGAAGGCGATCCCGAGCATGGCGATCAAGCCGGGGGATGCGCCTTACACCCTCAACGGCTCCGGCCTGAGTGGTTTCGGTCTCAACGGCCCGATCAACCCCGAGGCGCCGAAGCCCGCACTGCCGCCCCGCGCGCATCCGAAGATGATCGACGCCGAAGCCACGGCTCGCGAGGCAACAGAGGCCGGGCAGAAAGCCGGCGAGGCGTTCGGCAAGGCGATCGTGAACGCGCCCCTGCCGCCGCCGAGCGCGGACACGTGGGACCCGTTGAAGACGGCGGCCGGTGAGGCGGGAACGCAGGCCGGCGACCGTGCCGGGCGTGGCATCGCCGAGGGTGTGCAGACGCAGGCGCCCGCCGTCGAGCAGCAAGGCCGCAGCATCATGCAGCGGCTTCAGGAGCTGTTCTCGGCCGGCATCTTCGTGCCGATCCACCTGAAGGGCGGCGAGGGCCTGGGCGGCGAGGGCGGAGGTGCGGGGGGCGGAGGCGGCGGCAGCGGGCCGGGCGGCCTGATTCATCGCGCGAGCTTCGGCGGCGGCGGTGAGGGCGGTACGTTCGGCGGCAGGGCCCTCCCGGTCGGCGAGGGCGCTGGGATCGGCCACACCGCCTCGAAGGCCGAGCGCGCCGCCTACACCCGGCAGGCGGCGATCGCTCGCGGTATGGACCCCGATGTCGCACTGCGGGTGACGCAGTCCGAAGGCTTCAACAACTACGTCGGCGACCAGGGCCGATCGTTCGGCGACTGGCAGCTGTTCACCGGCGGCGGTGTTGGCAATCGTGCGCTCGCCGCCGGTATCAACGTGCGCGACCCGTCGACATGGAAGAAGCAAACCGACTTCGCCCTTGATGTCGCCAAGAAGGAGGGGTGGAGCCAGTGGCACGGTGCGCGCCGAGTCGGCATCGGCGACTGGCAAGGCATCAACGCCAGGCGCCGTCCGAGCGTCCCCGAGATGCCGACCGTGCCCGACGCCCCGCCTGAATCTGCGGGTGCTGGCGGTCGAGGTATCGACAAACACGTGGACGCGTTCGGTCAGCACGTGGACCGGCTCGCCGGCATGGGCTTCCACGGCCAGATCGACCTGTCGGTGTCGGGTGGCGGCGGCCAGGTCCGCGCTACCAGCCTGCGCGTGAAGGGTCGCGGCGCCATGACGGCGGACATGGGCATCACCATGCCGGATCTCAAAGACAGCGATTGGGCCTAGGGAGAAGCAAGTATGCTTGAGGTCCCCGCACAGACCGAGGCTTCTCAGCGCCAGATGGGGCGTCAAGGACGATGCGGTTTGCTAAGGTCAATTTCAGCTGCGTAGATCACGATTACACTGCCATTGCTCCCAAAGCCGGTAGGTGTCAGCACCACGTCGAAAGTGCAGGCCGGGCGGGTCAGCGCTGACTGCCCTTTGCACAGGCCGACTAGCTTTTCGGCAATGGACTGCTCGGTGATAGCTCCGAGCACCGAAGCGTTCAGCTGCAACCGATCAGCGCCGCTTGCGGCCTCGCATAGAAATTTGGCACCGCCTGGGTCAACGCACCGGATACGGCGTACGACAACAATCTCACCCTTGTACTTCGCTGGGTTTGCGATGAGCTGACGCGGTGTAACAGCGGCGTCGTCGCGCCCGCTTGCGGCGCCTATGAGCGTGACGAGCACAAGGACGGCGAGGGCGGTACGCATTTCGGCAAGATACCCGCCAAGGTGCGGTTGTCGAGGCCATCACGTCACGAGGACATCGCATGGCGATGACAGATGCCGAACGGCAGGCACGATACCGTGCCAAGCTGCGAGAGCGGGCCGCAGCGCCAATTGAGGCGATGGGCGAGCGTGAGCGACAGGCCATCTTCGCGGACTGGATCGACCAGATGCAGCACGATAACGGCCCCGAAGCCATTGCCTCATCCGTGACGTTGCGGCACGACCGGCGCGCGCGGGAGAAGCCTTCTAAGATTGGCTGACGGGAATTTTCAATCGGGGCATTGAGGACGAGGTCGCTCAGGCTCGGAAAGAAGCGAGCCGGGGGCGGAAACAAAGACAGCGTGATCTGCTTCGTGACGTGACGTAGGCGAGGCGTGCGGGTAGACCGCCGCTATGGAAAAACTCGATGCCCTCCTAGACCGCCTGAAAGCTCGCCAGCGCGATCTCATTATGGAAGCCGCTCAGTACGAAATGATGCCAGCGGACAGCACGTTGAAGCGGATCGCGGAGCTAGAGAACGCGATCGCGGCGGTAGAGGCGGTGGCTGATGAGGAGCGCGGAAAGGGTAGGGCAGCGAGCGCTGGCCCGCGACGATGAGTACCTAGCGCCGTGGTCACATGAAAGCGTTAATCATTTATTAACGGTTGACGGGCAGGTCCTTACCTCTTCCGTAGGGATGCACCCGCGTGCAACGCTGTCGCATCTGCTATGTGCCTGCTCAACCAGGATCAGGTGACTATCATGGGTCAGACGGTTTTCAGCCAGCTCGCAGAGATTGCGGAGCAGACCGCGCGTAGATCTCCGACTCACTACTCGCTGCCGGCTCATACCCTCAAAGCTATCGAGCAGCATGGGGTGGGTGGTGATCTGATCGAGCGAATGTTTGGACCTCGAAACAAAATCACCAAACTAACAAATCGTAACGAGCCGCTGAGCGAGGACCAGACAGATAAGGCCATTCGTCTGTTGCGTATCATCAGTTTGGCAGAAAAGGTTTTCCGGAATCCAAGCAAAGCGATGATGTGGCTTAATCACGAACATCGCCAGTTCAAAGCCAAACCAATGGATTTATTGGTTCGCGAAAACGGAGCAAACCTCGTAGAAGAGATGCTGTTGCGGATTGAGTACGGTGTCTACGCTTGAGCCCGCGCCTAAGCACATATGGCGGCTGTCGAAATATGATGATTTGAGCGGGCGAGGTGGTCTTCGCGTAGATGGGCGTTGGCACACTCGTCCACAATCTATTGTCTACTGTGCTGAGCATCCGCACACCGCCTTTCTTGAGCTTGAGCGGCATACTGGCGGAGAGATGTTTTTCCCCGACGATTTGCTTGCACTCAAAATCGAAGTGCCAAATCATGCAAAAATGCAAGTCATTGCAGAAGCTGATCTAGACCCACTATGGTCGGATGAAGTTAGCGGCTATAGGGTTTGTCAGCCTATCGGAGACGATTGGTTGCGCTCCATTCGAACACCACTGCTTTGCGTCCCTTCCGTTGTCGAAGTTGGGCGGCGGAACATTTTGCTTAATCCCGCTCATCCAGACGCGACAGATTTCCGCTTAGCTGAGATCGTGCATCCCGCGACGGGTCAGCCATTTCCTGACTACATACGCAAACCTTGAAGCCATAGCTACTTGCCAACTCATCGCTTTCGAAAAATAGTTGCGCACCCTACTAGCAAGCACGCCGTCGTTCTCACCCTATATCGGCCTCTACTTACGCATTACCGTCGCACTAGACGAAGCGTGATTAAGGTCGCCATCAGGGCGGCGCCTGCCACGATGAAAATAGCGGCGGCCGGATTATGCGGGTGGATGAATTTCGCCTCGATCGTGAACGCCACACCGATGATGCAGCCGCAGGCAATGACCAGGGTGTCGCGCGTCTGGTCGTGCTGTTCGGGCTTGCGCATGGCCGCCTACCTCTGAGGTGTCGCCTCTCACCCTACGCGACAACGATGCCCCCCTGCTGCGTTGCCGGAGGGCAGGATGCTCGTATCACGGGACTGACATCAGGGCTGCACCGCCTCGATGTCGTCCTCGTAGATCGAGTCCGGCTGGCAGGCGTGCCATTGCCGCTTCTCGTCGGTCTGGCCCTTGCGCCCCCAGCAGTAGCCGGCCTGTGCCAGGCGGCCGCTCAGCCGGTCGCGGAGACGGCACTGCTCTCGCAGGACGTCGGCATCCCCGGAGCCCTCGCACGCCCGCGAGGCCTTCGCCTCCGCCGTCAGCAGCTCCGCCACGGTCGGCATCTGCTGCTGCGCGCTGGCACCTCCGACCGTGACGGCAAGAGCGAGGGCGGCAAGGGCTGTACGCATCCGGGAATGATACCGACCAGAGCGGCGGTGTCGAGACGGCTCACTCATGAGCTCGCGCGTGCCCTACACGACCGCGTTCGGATGCGGCGATGGGGTGCCGCAGTAGATCTTCGGCAGCAACGGGCAGCCATCGTGCTTGCGGTGGTGGGCGTACCGCCGCGTTTCAGTCCAGGTGAACGTGCCGGGCATCGTAAGGCGGCCATGGCATGCCGGGCACCGCTTCTCCGCCGCAACGAACTCGGTGGACGCCTCGGCAAGGCTGACCCTAAGCCACCGCCCATCGACCTTCACTTCACACTGGCTCGGGGCCGGCTCGGCCATGCTAGTCTCGACGCTTCCGGTATCGGTTGCCGGTGGCGTCGGTGAGAATGTTGGATGCCGTTGTGACCGGATGCGGCACCGAAACCGCCGTCTCGGCGATGGCTGCAACAGACTCGCTCCGCGTTGTCTGCTCCGACGCCACGGCGCTCAGCGCGGCTACGGTGATGGCCAGCCACAGGCCAGCTACAGCGAAAGTCGGAATCTTCGGCACGCACACCCTCGCGATTGATCGTGGAGCGCTGGTGATCGGTCAATGCGGCTGATCCGCGGCGGCCGATCAGTCCAAGAAGACGCGGACGCCCTCGGTGTTCAGGATGTTCCGCTGATCGGCGCACCAGCGCTCGGGACCGACGTCCGCGATCTCCTGCGCGAGTCGCTTGCCCTCGTCGTCGACGGCGGTCTGAGCCTGCTTGGGTCCGAGGCTCTGATCGAGGGTGGGGCGCACGATACGGGAGAGGCCGTCCGACACCGTATCGTCGATCGCGTAGAACTGTCGGCAGTGAAGGACGATGCCGGCCTGTGCACCGATGATGCGCACCAGCCCATCGATCTTCTCCGCTCGCCGTTCATCTCCACTCGGCTGAGCGAGACAGACGGTAGCCGTCAGGAACGTCGAGAGGGCGGCAATAGCGTGGCGCATCCGTCAAACCTAACCGATGGGATGTCGTTGTCGAGGCAAGATGGCGCTGCGCTAGTTTTCGCATGACCGCTAGCGACCATATCTGGATGGCGGTGCTCGGCGGGCTGACGGTTCAGACACAACTCTATCAGTGTGAGCCGCAGGATATGGCGTTCGACTACCCGGCCGACGCCGAGGGCTTCGAGCATCTCGGCTCAACGCGGGATACGGACTGTAATTCCGGAGCCGGGACCCGGCGGGACGCCGAGTGCGGTTTCGACGCCAGTGCTGGCGCGAACATCGATCAGGACGGTCTCAGGGTCGATTAGAAGGCCGATGAGCCGTTCCGACTCCGGCCGGGGCTGCATAACCGACTTGGCGCGATATACCTCCAGTCGGGCGATAGCGTTGGCCATAGCTCGACGGCAGAGGCCGCGGACGTAAAAGCGGTTGAACTCGCCTTCGGCCATAACCTCCGCTGCGTTGTGCGGCACCTTGGCTTGCGTGTAGCCACTTCGCGTCCGACGCATCGTAGTCGTGTTCAAAGACCGTGCGGCCCGTAGACGGCGCGCTAACGTGTCATCTGAGCCAGAACGGACAGCTTCCCGCAGGAAGTCGGACCAATCGCCTTGTGCCCGCTGCGTGAGATTGGGGCTGAGATAGATGACCTCGGCAGCGACATCCATCTCAATCTCTTCGAGCATGAAGGCGCGCGTCTCATTATCGAGGTTTTCGTAGCGCAGGCCCATGGCTTCCCCGAATCACTAACTAAGCCATAAGCGTGCCTTGAAATTGATAAGGTTTCCATCTTTGAGATTGACTTGAGGGGCCTAGCCTTGCGCTTTTTGACCGGCAACGATTCGAGGGGCTTAGTCCTCCATTCCAAGGCTGCGGCAACGAGAACGTTTGCAGAACGCTTGCAGGATCCTGTACCCTGCCCCAAGTGATTCGGGGTGAGACGTTCTATGGAATGCCAATGGACAAGTCGCTAGGGGCGGCCACGTCGGCCGCAGCCGCAGCAAATGAGTTTTTACAACTCGGCTGGGCTGAGCCGCATGTCCCCTCTATAACCCAGATGAAGTTACAGAAGCTTCTATTTTATGGCCACGCATGGCACTTGGCTGTGAATGAGTGCCCTCTGTTCAGCGAGGATTTCGAGGCTTGGCCTTGGGGTCCTGTGCAAAGAGATATTTATTTTCAGACAAAAGATTATGGAAAGAACCCTATCAGCTCGCTGCTTACTTCATTTAATTATTCAGACTCCTCAGGGTTTGACTTCAGAGTCTATGAACCAAAGATTGAAAATCAAGATCTTAAAAAATTCATTAATTCTGTCTGGGAAAGTCATAAAAGGTACACGGGGGTCCAGCTATCTAATTCGACGCATGCTCAGGGTGAGCCCTGGACAATAGTCAAAGATAAATTTGGTAGTCTCGACACAAAACCTACCATACCGAATGAGTTAATTTATAACGTATTCAGGAAAAAACTGAATGGCGGAGGTTAGGATACCTCCGCCATCTGGTGACTTGTCGCCATCGCCTGATAAGGCAACCCAAAAGGCCGATGACTTCACATCAGGCTCAGCAGAGAACCGTGTTTTATTTATAGATCTGAGATTTTTTCGCTACGGAACTAATGATAAAACTCATGCCGCAGCTATCGCGCTATCCCTAATAATACTTATTGTGATTGTATTCGTAATAATAGTTGGCTCTTTCTCCAGCAATCAATCTTGGCTCGAAAAGATATTTACGTGGCTTGGGTCTGCCTTTTTGTTCACAAGTGGTGTGGCCGTAGGGCGCGGAAGCACAGTGGCTAAGCAAAAAGACGACACAGGTTCGTCCGACTAACCCAGCAAGTAGCCTCAACAGGCACGACACAGGATGTGTGAAAGCGGCGTTCTTTGACCTGAGGTACTGGACGCCGTTGCTGACGCGGCGATGATCCTCCGCCTACCGCCCGACCTCCCACACCGGCACGCCTCCCCGGCCAGTCCCGCCGATAGGTCTGGTTCCGTAGCGGATCCAGGTGTCGCCGATCGCCCTGATGCGAGACCTGCACGCTCTGCGACGCTGCTGCTTCGCCAAACACTGCGATCGGCTTACCGACGCGATAACCGAAGCGTGACGGCGGTCGCGATCAAGGCGGCGCCCAGCACGATCAGCATGGCCCCGATCGGATGCCCCGGCGAGATGAATTTCAGCTCGACAATAAAGGCCAAACCAATGATGCAGCCGCCAGTGAACGTCACGACCGCAGGCGGATTGCCGCCATCATCGCGCTTTCGCATTTTTGCTTGCCTATGAGGTGCCGCCTCAAATTCATGCGGCGCCGACGAAATCATCGCCATTAAGCCGGGCGCTCGGTACCCGCGCCTACCCAATTGGGGTTACCGCTGCAACTCAGCGGCTGCCGCTTTCATGGTATCGGCGACGATCCCATAAGTCTCAACCCAAGCCTCCCGCACCTCCGGCGTGAACTCAGGGCCAAGGCCTTGCTCCAGCGTCCAGAGAAGGGCCGCGCCAACCGGCTCGTAATGGGCCGCCTGAGTGCCAAAGGCCACGTGCTGGCGGCCGAGGCTCTGGAGCGCAGGCACAACCGTCTCAGGCTTATCGAGGTTCGCGACGGCCAAACCGAGCATGGCCATCAGCTTCTTCTTCTGCTCCTTCATGTCGTCGGGGAACATGGGCCGCACCTGTGGCGCAATCTCGAACAAGCGCCCGTAGAAGAGGTCGGCGGCCGCTTCAGCGATCGGCCGCACCTTCCCGAAGCTTTCCTGCACGAGCTTCACTTGATGCGGTGTCATAGTTACCTCTCGGGTTGCCTCGGCTAGGGGGCGCAATCCCTATTCGGCGTGTTGGTCAATTCGGAAGGTTCGATCGCCTTCGCGGGTTGATCATTGCTCCACCGGCTGCTCGACGAACGAACGGATGCCGCGCAGGGCGACCTCTTGTTCGAAAGCGTCATAGGCGTCCTGATCGTCCGCGAAAGTCCCATCCCAGGCGGTATGGCCGCCCTCGTGGTCGACGATCTCCAGGGTCCATTCATCGTCTGTGCCGGCGAACCGATAGATGTGAACCTCTACCGTGATGCCGTCGCGAGTGACGCTGCCACCGAGTGGCGAGTCCTCGATCTCGCGGTCAGGGATGCTGGTCATCGTGTGCAGCCCAGCTGCCGCTCCGTCCCTCGGATCTGAGCCACCTGCTCCCGCTGGCGTGTCGACAATGGCACGTCCGCCTCGTCGTCGAATTGGCAGCCAGCATTGCCAAACGCTTGAATGGCCTGCGGGGTACGGAAGCAGTAGCCCGCAGCCTTGAAGATCGCATTCCGCTCGGACCAAAGCTCTTCACACGATGAGGAGGCAGATCCACTCGGCCCAGGGCTGCCGCTTGTGGCCGTGCGGCAGCAGCCGACAAATCGGGCGCTGACCCACCCTGACTGTCCAGATGGCAGTCGGATGTTGACCCAGCCGCCTCGGCGGCCGATCTCGGTGAACAGGGTGTCGGGACCGAGCCTGGCGATACGGACGCCTTCGGTGCCGCTGGGAAGGCTGCGCAGCGCCAGGAAGTTGTCGCCGTAGGGGTCGAGGCCGACCGGGTAGCTGAAGGCCTCTTGCTGGACTTGCGCGGAAGCCGGCCAGCTCAAGACGGTGACGAGTGCCGCGATGGCGGCTAACCGACCGAGAGCAACACGTCTCATTCCCGATTGTCCTTCGTCTTCGGGGGGCCGGAGAAAACCATCAGTTCGCGCCTTCAGGATCTTCCCGGTGCCGCACATAGCCCTGGCCCGTGAGCCAGTCAGTCAGGGCGTGCCGGATCGCCTCCGGCCGTGAGGGCTTGGGCTCGGGTTGATCTGCAATCCAGGCGTCGAGGGGAGCGAGCAACGCGGGCGGCGCCCGCAGATTGATCGCGGTGCTGTTCACCACCGGCCTGCCGCGGCCTCGTTTATTGTTGGTGCCAGCTATTGACGACATGATTTGATGGTGCCATGAAATAGGACGGGCCGCAACGGTGCTGGACACACCGGAACGGCCCTGACCACAACCGTTGTCTGAGGACGATCATGGCTACTCACGCCCATAGCACACGCACGCCCTTATTACCCCAGGCTGGCGCTCAGTCGGCCTTATTACCGCGCGGGGCCGGCCGGCAGCTCGGCCCCGTCACGCTGGCCCTCCGCGCCATGCAGGCTTCCGATCCCGACCAAGCCACGGACGACGCCATCGAGGCCATCCGCCGGGGCTTAGATCGCCACTTCTCGGAGGCTGATCATCGGCTGCTTCAGGCATTTCGCCAGCATGTCGCCGACCGGATCGAGCGCGACCTTGCCTTGCTCGACGCCTTAGCCGGCGACGTCGACCTCGAGGACGCTGACGCCGAGATGACGGCGGCCGAATGGCCCGGCACCGGCGCGCACCGCTTCAACCATGGGGTAGCAGCATGATTGCCCCCTCCGATCGCCGCGGGTTCCTCCGCGGCCTCGTCTCGCTCCCGCTCATCGGCGGCGGCGTGACGCTTCTCGGGGCACCGTCTGCCGTTGCCGAGCCGATCACGGTCCGGTTGCTTCGCGAGTATCACGACTGGCTCATGTACGAGCGGCATGAGCTCGTGTTGGAGTTGAACCAAGGCGACGATCGCCGCTTCGGGCCAAACTCCTGCTTTGGCGCCGCACAGCGCTGGCATTGCGCTCGGGGACCGCTGGGGGCGGACTCGAATGGCCGTCGGATTGGAGATGGCGTGTCGTTCCCATCCGGACGCGCTGCCCTCGTCCTCAGCGCAGTGGGCTGCAACTGGCGGGAGGGCGCGGCATGCCTGTAAACTTGCACCCTCTCGTCGTCCGCAGCTCCCTACAGGCTGCCGTCGCTGCCCTGGTGCTGTCTCGCCTCGCCATGATCGCGGGACGGTTCGAGGATTGGCTATGGCGCCAAGCTGCGAACCGGATGCGGCACGCTCAGGCCCTCGCCGATCTGGCAGCGCCTCGCTGAACAAGCTCGGCTCTCACGCTACCAACCTATTTGCACGTCGCGCATGCAAACCTCGGGAGCATCCGCGCCCGTCTCCTTCGCGATCAGGGAAAACGCCAGAGACGGGCGCGGAAGTTCGGCGAACCACCGACAATCACGGCTACCAAGCGCAAGCGCGATATACAACCCCTGCGTGTAAGATCGATCGTCAGATTGAGCCTCGCGCAAGTGACTTTGGACCGATTAGTCCTGCCTCAGCACGTGCGCACAGCCCATGATCATGATCATCGCTCCGACGAGAACGATGAGTGCGAGTAGCGCCATCTCAAGCATGAGAGCAGTCCTGGGGAGAGCAAGCTGCTCCACTCCAGGCGCTCAGGATGAGCGTGGGAGGTCCGCGTTCAAAACGGATCACTGGCGATCATGCGCCTGATCTCGTCAAAGCCAAAACAGGCGCATCCGTTCGGAGGGGCGATGAGATGCTGCGGTCTTTCAGACCGTCCCGCGTCGGAGAACAGACCAGGGCCGCTTGCTACCGCTTTTGCTACCCAACTCATTGATACGAGCAGGGACAGGGAACGATGAGAGAACGCCCACAATCCGATTTCTGCAGTCAGAACAATACGTTGAATGACTGCCTGGGATTGGGCGGGATGGCCGGGAGCGAATTTCAAGACCGCTGCCTTAAACCACTCGGCCACCCTTCCGGCGGATCGGGTTGTAGCGGAGTTCGGGGCCGCCGGACATCGGGAAAATCGGGTCAGGGGGCGAGGCGCACGAGGCGGTCGAGCAGGGCGCGGTCGTGGAGAAGGGCCATGCGCTCCTTGGGGCTGAGCCAGGTGCGGGCCTCGTCGAGGGTCTCGGCCTCGACGACCTTGGCCTGAGCGAGGGTGTGGTCGACGTCGACCCGGCCGCGGGGGCGCGGCTCGGCGCTCGGCAGCATGCGGGTGTGGGCGTCCGCCAGGGCCGGGTCGGCGTGGAGCGACGCGAGCGCGTCGGCCTCGTCGAGGCCGCGGGCCTGGTTGCGGGCGGCGAGCGCGCCGGCGCGGGTGGCGATCGGCGGCGGGTCGCGCTCCTCCGGCGTCATCAGCAGGCCGCGCCGCTTCAGGGCGAGGCCGAGCGCCAGCTGCCCGCTCGCCCAGGAGATCGGGATCGCAAGGACGAGGCCGAGGATGGTCGGCGCCATCCAGAGGAACAGCGAGGTGGCGATGGCGAAGGCGGCGATCCCCGAGACCAGCCCCAGCACCGTGTGCCAGCGGTGGCGGCGGACGATGTCGCCGAGCGGGATCGAGCCGTCGTCGCGCCGTTGCGGGTTCCAGCCGGTGTCGCGCCCGGCGAGGATGCTGAACACCGAGCCCGACTGGATCACCATCGCGATCGGCGCGATCAGCGCCGAGAGCAGGATCTCGATGAGGCAGGACGCGACCAGCCGGCCCGCGCCGCCGCAGGCCCGACGCACCGGGCCGTCGATCAGCGCGAGGAGAAGACCCAAAAACTTCGGGGCCAGCAGGATGCCCATGGTCAGCCCGAAGAGCTGCAGCGCGCGCACCGGATCGAAGCGCGGGAAGACCGGGTAGAGGCCGAACTCGGTGGTGAAGTATTCGGGCTTCACGTAGGCCGTCTGCAGCACCAGCGCGATGCCGACCACGAGCTGGCACAGCCAGAACGGCGAGGCGGCGTAGCCGGCGATGCCGGTGGCGAAGTGCTGGCGCGAGGCCGCCTTCAGCCCCGCCGCCCCGATGATCCGCGCGTGCTGGAGGTTGCCCTGCGCCCAGCGCCGGTCGCGGACCGCCACGTCGATCAGCGAGGGCGGGCTCTCCTCGTAGGAGCCCGGCAGCGTCGGCAGCATGTACACCGCCCAGCCAGCGCGGCGGATCAGGGCGGCCTCCACGAAGTCGTGGCTGAGCACGTGCCCGCCGAAGGGCGGCGTCCCGGGAAGGTCCGGCAGGCCGCAGGCGGCGGCGAAGGCCTTCGTGCGGATGATCGCGTTGTGGCCCCAGTAGTTGCCGTCGCGGCCCGACCAGTGGCCGAGGCCGGTGGCGATCACCGGGCCGTAGATGCGGGCGGCGAACTGGGTCACCCGGGCGAACAGCGTGTTGCGGTTGATGATGAGCGGCAGCGTCTGGATGATGCCGGCATCCGCGTCCGCCTCCATCGCGCCGGCGAGCCGGACGACGCTGTCGCCGGTCATAAGGCTGTCGGCGTCGAGCACCAGCATGTGGTCGTAGGCCCCGCCCCAGCGGGTGACGAAGTCGCCGATGTTGCCGGCCTTGCGGTGATGGTTCCTCCGGCGGTGGCGGTAGTACAGGCGGGCGTCGGGGCCGAGCGCTTCGCGCAAGGCCAGGAAGGCGCGCTCCTCGGCGATCCAGGCGTCGGCTTGCGTCGAATCCGACAGCACGAACCAGTCGAAGGCCGTGCCGAGGCCGGTGGCGTCGACCGCCTCGCGCATCGCCTCGATCGCCGCGAAGGTGCGGGCCGTGCCCTCGTTGTAGACCGGCATCAGGATGGCGGTGCGGGTGGCGAGGGCCGCCGGCACCGGCGGCAGGCGCGGGCGGCGCAGCAGCACGGCGAAGCCGAGGATCGCGCTCGTGAAGGCCAGCGCGATCCACGAGAAGGTCAGGAGGAACAGCGCGACCAGCACGTACTGCAGCGCCGTCGGCGAGCCCGAGACCGACACGGTCTCGTACATCTGCCAGCCGCCATAGGCGGTGAGCGCGACCGCGCCGCCGAAGACGAGGAGGCGGGACGCGTGAGGACGGGCAGGGTGCCGCGACGGCGCATGCCCGAGCGCCGGGTCCCAGGCGGACAGGCTCTGCACCGGCATCGCCAGGGGCGATTCCGGCGGCAGGGCGTCGGGGAACGATCGCTCGCCCGGGTGGCCCGACGGGGCGTCGCGCCGTGCGGTCGCGGGGAGGGCGGCGAAATCGTCCATGCGCACGGCCTTTGATCCATCCTCGTCTTCGGAGTCTCGCGGGGCCGGCCGATGCGGTCCGCCGGTCCCTCGAACGCCGCTGCCTTCTACGGCGTCCAGCGATAGAGCCAGGTCTCGGTCACAGCCCGGCCGCCCCGCACCAGGGCGAGGCGCAGCTCGCTCGCGCGCTCGCTGCCGGGATCGAGCTCGAAGGCGACCCGGACGGTCCTGCGCTCCGGGTAGCTGAAAAACTGCTGGCGCGCGATGCTGCCCGGGGCCGCCGCCAGGGCGATGTCGAGGCCGCCCTCGGAGAACAGCCCGTCCCCGGTGAAGTCGACCAGGAACAGGCGGCGCGCGCCCGCGCTTCCGCGCCCGCTGCGGGTGCCGGTCACGGTGGCCAGTGGCGCGGCGGGCGGCTGCCAGCACCAGTGCTGGCGGTAGCGGAAGGTGGTCTCGGAGCCGGCGACGACGGGCTCCTTCGGCCGCCAGTAGGCCAGCACGTTCTCGTTGAATTCGGAATCGCTCGGGATCTCGATCAGCGTCACCGCGCCGCCCGCCCAGGCATCGGCCGGCTCCAGCCAGAGCGAGGGCCGCCACTCCCAGTGCTGCACGTCGTCCTCGAAGTCCTCGTAGGTCCGCGCCCGCTGCATCAGCCCGAAGCCCTTCGGGTTCTCGTCGACGAAGGACGAGATCTGCAGCGCGTCGGGGTTGTGGACCGGGCGCCAGATCGCCTCGCCGGCGCCGTTGCGGATCTGCAGGCCGGCGGCCGAGAAGGCGGCGGCGCGCGCGTCGTCGACGCGGCGGCGATCCTCGGAGCCGAACAGGTAGCTCGCCTGCATGCCGCCCAGGCCCAGGTGATCGATCGCCTTGCGGGCGAAGATCGTGGTCTCGACCTCGGTGGTCGAGGCCTCGGTGCCGGGCCGCAGCACCATCCGCAGGGCGCCGGAGGCGGAATCGGAATCGATCAGGGCGTGGAGCACGAGGGCGCCGTCGGCCGGGCGCTCGATGAACACCGCGCGGAAGATCGGGAACTCCTCGCCGCGGGCGTCGGCCGGGCGCAGCGTCAGCGCGCGGGCGTTGATGCCGAAGCCCTGGCCCTTGGCGACGAGGCGGAAGAACGAGGCGCCCTGGAACACCGCGAAGTCCGACAGGTCGGGGCCGTCGGGGAAGCGGGCGCGCAGGCGGAAGCCGGAGAAGCCCGGATCATCCGGGAATTCCGGCAGCGCGAAGCCGCCGGTGTCGAAGCTCGCCGGATCGTAGGCGATCGGCCGGATGCGGCCGTCCTCGACCAGGAACAGGGCGACGCGGCCGGTGAAGATCGCGCCGCGATGCAGCGGCTCGATCGTGAAGCCGAGATCGTCGCCGGCCCAGATCGCGGCGGCGGGCTTGGTGCGGATGGCGCCGTACTGCTCGCGGCTGAGCCCCTTGAGGCTAGCCGGGAGGTCGTCGGTGCGGGGGGCGGCGTAGGCGGCCTTGGCCAGCGCGCGGGCGAGGGCGGGCACGGTCGACGCGTCGAAGGGTGCGCCGGCGCCGGGCAGGGCGGGGGCGTCCTCCGCGGCGGCCGGAACGGGTCGGAACCCGGCGCCAGCCAGCACCGCAGCGACGGCCGACAGGCGCACGACGTCGCGGCGGGTACGGTCTCGCGAGACGGGGTCACGGATGGCGTCGGAGCGCGGATCGGTCGGCAGCGTCGTGCCCCTTCGTTCGGGTGGGTGGCGATAGGATCGGAAACAGCGAGACCTTGGAAACGGTTCGCAACAATCGGCCCCTCGTACCATCCCGGCACCTGAACCCTCGGTTAAGGTCGGCCGACGATGGCGAATTCCGTCCCCTGTGTGATCGAGGCCGCGCTTGCGGGCCGGACGATGCGCGCGGGACGCGCCGTTTTGCCGGACGGGCGCGATCGGCTAATCCGGTCCCCTCATCCCGTCGCCGCCGATCATGGCGGTCGGCACCAGCGAGCGTCCCCGGGAACCTGAACGCGATGACGACACCGGCCCCCGCGCAGCGAAGCCTCACCGCGATCGTGCTTGCCGCGGGCAAGGGCACGCGGATGCGCTCCGACCTGCCGAAGGTGCTCCATCGCCTGGCCGGG
>NZ_JAKSYF010000127.1:0-57604 GCF_022829745.1 Methylobacterium sp. E-016 | reverse complement strand
CCCGGCCAGGCGATGGAGCACCTTCGGCAGGTCGGAGCGCATCCGCGTGCCCTTGCCCGCGGCAAGCACGATCGCGGTGAGGCTTCGCTGCGCGGGGGCCGGTGTCGTCATCGCGTTCAGGTTCCCGGGGACGCTCGCTGGGGCCGTCCGCCGGGACCGGCGGGCGACGGGGGGAGCTCCCGATTAGCCGATCGCGCCCGTCGCGCAAAACGGCGGATCGCGCCGACCGGTCGCTCGGCTTCGATCGCTCACAGCGCCAAAATGGGTTTGCTGAGCATGATTCCTCACCGTTCCTTCCACGCTTTGGCGATCTGGTCGGCCAGCGGGCGGATCAGGTAGGACAGCACCGAGCGCGCGCCGATTTGTATGTAGGCCTCGACCGGCATACCCGAAACGAGGCGCAAATCACCGAGCCGCCTCTTCTGCTCCTCGGAGATGCGCAAGCGCGCCGTGTAGTAGCCCTGCCCTGTCTTGGGGTCGTTCGTCAGGTCGGCTGAGACGCGCGTCACGGCGCCCTCGATCTCGGGCGTCGTGCGGGTGTTGAAAGCGGGGAAGCGCAGCACCGCGTTCTGGCCGAGCCGCACATTATCGATGTCCTGGGGCGCGAACTTCGCTTCGACGACGAGTTGGTCGTGCTCCGGCACGATCAGCATAGCAGGCTCGCTCGGCGTCACGAGGCCGCCGATCGTGTGAACCGTCATCTGGTGCACGGTGCCGTCCTGGGGGGCCCGCAGGTCGATACGCTTCAGCTGGTCGAGGGCGGCGACGCGCTTCTCCAGCAATTCCGACCAGCGCCCGCGGATCTCCGCCAGCTCCTTGCCGACCTCGGAGCGCATGTCGGCGTCGATCTGGAGGATCTGCAGCTTGGTCTCCGCGACCTTGCCGCGGGCCGAGGCGCCGTTAGCCAGGAGCTGGCCACGCTCGCCGGAGAGGCGCGCCGCATCACGCTCCAGCATCGTCACCCGCGACAAGGGCACGAGGTTCTTCGCGTAAAGATCGCGTACGCCGGCGAGCTCGTTGCCAATCAGAGCGATCTCCCGCTCCTTGGCGGCAGCCTGCTCGGCGAGACCGGAGATCTCCTGATAAAGCTGTGCCGTCCGCTCCTTGAGCTGCGCCTTTTGACCCGTACGGCTCGCCTGCCGGGAATCGAAGAGCCGCCCCTCTCCCTCGACAAGGCGCGCGACCTCCGGATCCGTGGCCGCCCGTCCCGCCAGTTCGGCAGGAAAGGCGATGGCCGGAGCGCCATCGCGCTCTGCCTCGCCGCGGGCCCGCCGCGCGGCCGCCTCGTCCAGGGCTCTGCGCACGATGTCGAGGTTCGCCCGGGTCTGGGTCTCGTCCAGGCGCACGAGCACGTCGCCCGCCTTCACGTGGTCTCCCTCGCGAACGAGCAGCGCGCCGACGACGCCGCCGGTCGGGTGCTGCACCTTCTTCACTTCCGACTCGACCACGAGTTGCCCCGGCGCAATCACCGCCCCGGAAATCTCGGTGAAGGTGGCCCAGCCACCGATGCCGACGACGAGGGTCAGTGACAGCACCGTCGCCGCGGCGAGGAGACGGGCGATCGCCAGACGGGCCTCCCCCGGCACGGGGGCGAGGGCTGGACGGGGAAGAGCCGAGCCAGGAATGGCGGGAACTTGGACCTGCATCACGCGCGCTCCTGCACGGCCGAATTCATCGGCGGCTCCAGGGGGCGGACCCGAGGCGGGGACGGTCCCTCGTCGGACGGCCGTGCGGTATCTGGCGACGCAACGGGTGTCGGCCGGAGGATGCGGCGCAGGATCTCCTCCTTCGGCCCGAAGGACGTCATGCGCCCGTCCGCCATGGTCAGGATCAAGTCGACGGCGGCCAGCGCCGACGGCCGGTGGGCCACCACGACACAGATACCGCCGCGTTCGCGCACGCCGGCGATGGCTCGGGTCAGGGCGTGCTCCCCATCCGTGTCGAGGTTCGCGTTCGGCTCGTCGAGCACCACGAGGAACGGATCGCCGTAGAGGGTGCGGGCGAGGCCGATGCGTTGGCGCTGCCCGGCCGAAAGACCCGCGCCGCCCTCGCCGAGCTGCGTGTCGTAGCCCTCCGGCAGGTGCAGGATCAGGTCGTGGACGCCAGCCGCTTGAGCCGCTGCGATGACCGCCTCCGGCGTGGCCTCGAGATCGAACCGAGCGATGTTCTCCGCAACGGTGCCGGCGAGCAGTTCCGCCTCCTGCGGCAGGTAGCCGACGTGACGCCCGAGATCGGCGCTGGTCCATTGGTCGAGGGCAGCCCCGTCGAGGCGGACCTGCCCGCGCACGGTCGGCCATGCCCCGACGAGGGCGCGGGCGAGGCTCGACTTGCCCGAGGCCGAGGCGCCGATGACGCCGACCGCCTGGCCCCCGAGGATGCTGAAGCGCACCCCGAACACCGCCGCTCGCGTGCTCCCCGGCGGAAGGACGCTGATGTCCTCGACGCTCAGGCACAGGCATGGACGCGGCAGCGCGTGCCGCTGCGCCTCGGCGGGCATGTGCGCCAGAGCCCCCGTCAGCCGCCGCCAGCTCTGCCGTGCCTGGACAAAGCCCTTCCAGTTCGCGATGGCGAGTTCGGCCGGTGCGAGCGCCCGGGAGACAAGGATCGAGGAAGCGATCATGATCCCCGCCGTCGCCTGCCCCTGGATCACGAGGAAGGCGCCGAGCGCCAGCACGCCGGATTGCAGCGCCATGCGCCACACCTTTGAGGCGGCACCGAAGCCTCCTGCGATGTCGGAGCTTCGCTCTTGAGCGCGCAGGTAGTCCCGGTTGATGCGAGCCCATCGCGCGCCGATCCGCTCGCGCATGCCGAGCGCTGTGAGCGCCTCCGCGTGGCGGCGTCCCGCCTCGGCCAGGCTCTGGCGGCGCAAGGCGTGGGCGGTGGCAGCGAGCGCCGGGCCGCGCGTGGCGAGCTCCGTACAGGTCGTCAGTGCGAAGAGGATCACCGCCCCGAGGATCGCGGCGGCGCCGATCAGGGGATGGAAGACGAAGCAGATCCCCACATAGATCGGCAACCACGGCAGGTCGAAGAGCGCCCCCGGCCCGGATCCCCCGAGGAAGGCGCGGACCTGATCGAGATCGCGGACGGCATGCTCTGCGGACCGTCCCCCGCGCAGAGGCGCCCGCAGGGTCAGGTCGAAGACCCGCGGGCTGAGGGCCTCGTCCACCGCCCGGCCGACCCGTGCGAGGATCCGCGCCCGGAGGGATTCAAGGAGGCCCTGGAAGACGTAGAGGGCCAGGGCGAGGGCGGCGAGGCCGAGAAGCGTCGGGAGTGAGCGGCCGGGGATCACCCGGTCGTAGACCTCCAGCATGAAGAACGATCCGGTGAGGTAGAGGAGATTGACCACCCCGCTCATCACTGCGACGCCCAGGAGCGCCGCGCGGCAATGCGCTAGGCCGGCCCTGAGTTCGGTCGAACCGGCATGGGTCATGGGTCGCCCCTTCTTTTCCTGGCGGTGGCTCGATTGGCTTCCGAAAGTTCCAGTGATGTCCTGCGTGATCAGGCCACCAGTTCGGCGTTTGACTTTACCCAAATCGCTACCTGCGTCCGATTGTTCATGTTGAGCTTGCGCAGGATGTGCTTGACGTGAACTTTTACCGTTGCTTCCGCGATGTCGTAGCGGCGAGCGATGATCTTGTTCGGCAGGCCTTCCGTGAGTGCGGCCAGGATGTCGCGCTCGCGGGTTGAGAAGGCGGCGTTCGAGATTGCCGCCGGCAGGCCCGCCCGCCGCTCCGCGCCCGTCGCCTCATCCTCGTCCTGCTGGGGCTCAGACCGAAAGCGGAAGAAGGCGGGATCGCGGACCATGGCGCCGCTCATCACCGCGTCGAGCGCCACGAGGAGCCTCGGCGCCGTGACGCCGCGATCAAGGATCGCCGCGGCGCGTGTGAGTGCAAGGCGCGGCAAGGACGCGCCTTCGCAGGAATGCCCGAGGATGACGATTTTCGACTTCGTCATCGAACAATCGAAGTACATAATATGATTTGGAATACAGTTTCGCGAATCTGCGCATATTATCGTGATATCTGCATGTGTTATATGGTCTTCATCATCTACGATATCGTAGTTTTGCGTTCGCAAAACGGACTTGATGCCGCCACCCAGAAGATGCTCGGCGGTGATCACGCGAATGGCGCGCTTGGTAGACGGAACCATCGCTACGGGCCTCCCACTGAAAGGTGCCGAATCTGGACACTCGCGAAGTCTCTCGCCGAGCGACAAGCCGAGGATCGATTGCTATTCTGACGGGCAACCGAATCGATTTGCGCCGGCGGTCCCCAAGACAGTTAACTTTTCGTTGAAGCGAAGTATGACATTGAAACGACAGGATGCTCGGGGAAATACCCATCATTCCTGTCGGGAAATTCCCACCTCGCACGGTTTTTCCACGTGTCGTCAGGGAGCGGCGGCCGTCGGCGAGGCCCTCTCGCCGCAGGGCGGGAAAGGGTTGGGGCGCCTGTCCGTGCCTGAGGAAGCCGGGACCGGAATCAGCCCGGCCGGACGGTCGCGCCGGCCGGCGTAACCGGCGGGGCGCCCGGGAGGGCCACGCAGAGGAACGTCATCACGGCGAGGGCGGAGCGGAACCACCCGCGCATCACGCCGTACTGGACGATCGTCGCGCGGTTCCGCAGCCCGAGCTTGTCGGCGGCGCGGGCCTTGAGGGTCTCGACAGAGCGGGCGTTGATGTCGAGTTGACCGCCGATCTCCTTCGCCGTGTAGCCCAGCGCGACGAGGCGGATGACCTCTTCTTCTCGTGGCGTGAGGGGGGGGCGGGCGGCATGCGCAGACGCGATCGTGGTGCAGGCCTCGGCCGCCCCCGCATCGAGGTAGAGACCGCCGTCCCGGACGGAGCGGATGGCGTGGAGAAGGTCGGCGCTCGTCCCCTGCTTCAGGACGTAGCCGCGGGCTCCCGCGAACAGAGCCTCCTGCACGGCGTGCCGCTCGGCACATCCGCTGAGCACGAGGATACGGGCCTCGCTCTCCTCTTCCCGCAGGTGGGCGAGGACTGCGAGAAGCCCGATTTCGTGCAGGTTGATGTCCAGCAGCGCCACGTCGGGGCGCTCTTCCCGGATCAGGCGAAGGGCCTCGCGCCCGGAGGTCGTCGCGCCGACGACGGCGATGCTGGAATCCTCGTCGATGAGGCGCGCGAGCCCGGCGAGGACCAGGGTATGCCCCTCCCCCAGGAGGAGCCGGATCGGACGCTCGCCCTCGGGCTTCATGGTGCGATTCGTTCGGTTGTCGCGGGCGGGCGCGGCACGGGCATCGCGCCGAGATGATCGGGTGGGCGCCGTCGGGGCCGGCGCCCGGCGGCCCGTCAGGCGGCCAGCCGGCCGAAGGCGCCGACGATGTCCTCGACGACGGTCGCGACGAGGTTGCGGTCGTCGCCCTCCGCCATCACCCGAATCACCGGCTCCGTTCCCGAAGCCCGGATCACAAGCCGTCCCTCCCCGCCGAGGCGGTCGCGGGCCGCCTGGATCGCCGTGACGATCGAGGTTTCCCGCAGGGGCTCGGGTGTCTTGCAGCGCACGTTGCGGAGGATCTGCGGCAGGGGTTCGAAGCAGTGGCACACCTCGCTCACCGGACGGCCGCGCTTCTGCACCACCGCGAGGAGCTGGAGGGCGGCGATGAGCCCGTCCCCGGTCGTGGCATAATCCGACAGGATGATGTGTCCCGATTGCTCCCCGCCCAGGTTGTAGCCGTGCGCGCGCATGTGCTCGAGGACGTAGCGGTCCCCGACCGCCGTGCGCACAAGCCCCAGGCCGAGGCCGGAGAGGTGCCGCTCCAGTCCCAAGTTCGACATCACTGTGGCGACGATCCCAGGCTGGGTGAGGCGTCCGTCGTCGCGGAAGGCGCGGGCGACGACCGCCATGAGCTGGTCCCCGTCCACCACCACCCCCCGCTCGTCCACGACGATGACCCGGTCTGCGTCGCCGTCGAAGGCGATGCCGATGTCGGCGCGCAGCTCGCGGACCTTGCGGATGAGGGCGTCGGGGGCGGTGGAGCCGACTTCGCGGTTGATGTTGAAGCCGTCGGGATCGACGCCGATGGCGATGACCTCCGCCCCGAGCTCCCAGAGGGTCTCCGGCGCCACGCGGTAGGCCGCGCCGTGCGCGCAATCGAGCACGACGCGCAGGCCCTCGAAGCTTGTCCTTCGAGGCAGGGATCGCTTGGCCGCCTCGATGTAGCGGGCGTGGACGCTCTCGATCCGCTTGGCTCGGCCGAGCTGGGCGGGGGCGGCGAGCCTCGTGTCCGGCCCGCGGTCGATCAGCGCCTCGATCTCGACCTCGATGGCATCCGAGAGCTTGAAGCCGTCCGGCCCGAAGATCTTGATGCCGTTGTCCTCGTAGAGATTGTGCGAGGCGGAGATCATCACGCCGATATCGGCCCTCATGGAGCGGGTCAGCATCGCCACCGCGGGTGTCGGCATCGGGCCGAGCAAGAGCACGTCCATGCCGACCGACGTGAAGCCCGCGACGAGGGCGGTCTCGATCATGTAGCCGGAGAGTCGCGTGTCCTTGCCGATCACCACCCGGTGGCGGTGCTGCCCGCGCTGGAACACGAGGCCCGCCGCCTGGCCAACCTTCAGGGCGAGATCCGGCGTGATGAGGCCGTTGGCCCGGCCACGGATGCCGTCCGTTCCGAAATACTTGCGCATGCCCCGGCTCCGACGAGATGTCTTGGCGAGATGTCTTGGGATGAAACGCCGCCTCGGCCGTCACTCGACGGTGACGGACTTGGCGAGGTTGCGGGGCTGGTCGACGTCTTTCCCCATCGCCACGGCGGCGTGGTAGGCCAGCAGCTGCAGCGGCACGGCGTAGACGATCGGGGCGACGACCGGGGCGATGTCCGGCATCGTGATGGTGGCGAGGGTGTCGAGCCCGTGGGCCGCCGCGCCGGTGGCGTCGCCGATGAGGATGATCCGCCCGCCGCGGGCGGCGACCTCCTGCATGTTCGACACGGTCTTCTCGAACACCGCGTCGTGGGGGGCGATGACGATCACGGGGATCGTCTCGTCGATGAGGGCGATGGGCCCGTGCTTCAGCTCCCCCGCGGCATAGCCCTCGGCATGGATGTAGCTGATCTCCTTGAGCTTCAGAGCCCCCTCGAGGGCCAGGGGATAAGCCATTCCGCGGCCGAGGTAGAGGACGTCCCGCGCCTTGGCGACCTCGCGGGCGAGCGCCTCGATCTCGCCCTCCCGCGTCACGGCCTCGGCGAGCAGGCCCGGCACGGTGACGAGGGCATCCACGAGCCGCCGCTCGGCCGCCTCGTCGAGGGCGCCCCGCGCCCGGCCCGCGGCGATGGCGAGGCAGAGCAGCACCATGAGCTGGCAGGTGAACGCCTTGGTCGAGGCGACGCCGATCTCGGGCCCGGCGAGTGTCGGGAGCACCGCATCCGCCTCGCGGGCGATGGTCGAGGTCGGGACGTTGAGGACGGCGAGGACGGGGCAGCCCTGAGCCTTGGCGTAGCGCAGGCCCGCCAGGGTGTCGGCAGTCTCCCCCGATTGGGAGATGACGAGGGAGGCGTCGCCGGGGCCGAGGGGCGCTTCGCGGTAGCGGAACTCCGAAGCGACGTCGACCTCGACGGGCAAGCGGGCCAGCTGCTCGAACCAGTACTTGGCGACGAGCCCCGCGTAATAGGCCGTGCCGCAGGCGATGATCGTGAGTCGACCGACGGTCCGGAAGTCGAAGGGCAGGGCGACCGGCAGGCGCACCTGCCCCTGTGCGAGCCCGACATAGTGGGACAGGGTGCGGCCCACTACCTCCGGCTGCTCGTGGATCTCCTTGGCCATGAAGTGGCGATAGTTGCCCCGGTCCACGAGGAGGGTGTTCGCAGCGATCCTCTGGCGAGGGCGCTCCACGATCGTGCCCGCGCGGTCGTGGATCTCGGCGCCCTCCCGCGTCAGCACGGCCCAGTCGCCGTCGTCGAGGTAGGTGATCTCGTCGGTGAAGGGGGCGAGTGCCAGGGCGTCGGATCCGAGATAGGTCTCTCCCTCCCCGAAGCCGATGGCGAGCGGCGCCCCGTACCGCGCGCCGATCAGAAAGTTCTCCTGCCCCGAGAACAAGAAGCATAGGGCGAAGGCCCCCTTGAGCCGCGGCAGGGCGGCGGCCACCGCCTCCACCGGGCCCGCGCCGGCATCCATGTTGCGACTTACGAGCTGAGCGACCACCTCGGTATCGGTCTCGGTCTCGAAGCGGACGCCGTCCGCCTCGAGAGTCCGCTTCAGCTCGCGAAAATTCTCGATGATGCCGTTGTGGACCACCGCGAGCCGCTCGGTGGCGTGCGGATGGGCGTTCGTCTCGTTGGGCCGCCCGTGGGTGGCCCAGCGGGTATGGCCGATGCCGATCGCACCCCTGAGGGGGGCCTGGACCAGCTTGAGCTGAAGGTTCGAGAGCTTGCCCTCCGCCCGGCGCCGGTCGAGGCGCCCGTTCTCGAGGGTGGCGATGCCGGCGGAGTCGTAGCCGCGGTACTCGAGCTGCCGCAGCGCATCCACCACTTGTCCCGTGACGGCCTCCCGGCCGACGATTCCGACGATCCCGCACATCGCGCTACGCTCCCTCCTGAATGCCATCTCGAGCCCGGTGTTTCCGGGCCCGGGTCCCCTGTCAGGCGGCGAGGTGCCAGCCGGCCTCGATCCCGGAATAATGGTGCTGATGGGCCTCGACGCTGTTGGCGATGCCGAGGGCGATGTCGGTCCGGTTCGCCCCGGCGGCCAGGGCCTGGGTCCAACCCTGCATCGCGGCCGCCTCCGGAGCGCGCCCGAGAGCGTTCTGGTAGAGCGCCACGATGAAGGCGCTGTCGTTCAAACTCCCGAACGTCGCCGCGTACTCGCCGGAGCCGAGCATCGTCTGCGTGATGGTCTCGAGGGAGAGGCCGTGGGCGTTCGCCTGCGCGAACGAGTCGAGCCCGGCCGCGTCGGGCGCCCGTCCGAGCAGCCCGTAATAGAGTCGGGCCACGTCCGTGGCATGCGGGTCGGCCGTGTAGATGCCCGTGTCGAAGGCGCTCTGCATCCCGATTTGATTCTCGGCGGAGAAGGCGGTGCCGATGAGCACGTCGGCCCGGTCCATGCCGCCGTGCATCGCCGTCAACCAGCCCTGCAGACCCGCCGCGTCGGCGGGGCGGTTCAGGGCCGTCTGGTAGAGTGCGTCCAGGAAGCCGGCATCGTCGGCGATCCCGAGGTGTGACCGTCCCTCGGGCGAATCCAGGAACACCTGAGCGAGGTCGTGCAGGGACAGCCCCGCCGCGTGCGCCGCCGTCCAACCGGTCAGGCCCGGCAGGTCGGGCAGGCGTCCCAAGGCGGCGTCGTAGAGTGCGAACACCTCGCCGGCCGAGCTGTGCAGGTCGTGGCTGACGGACCCGAAATGGTCCCGGTTCTGTTGATCGGCGGCTCCGGTGCTCACGATCCCGGTGCCGGTGCCGGTGCCGCCTCCGGACGTGCCGCCTCCTGCGGTCTCCCCGCCCGAGGTACCCCCGCCCGAGGTACCCCCGCTCGAGGTACCGCCGCCCGAGGTACCCCCGCCCGAAGTACCACCGCCCGTAGTGCCGCCGCCCGAAGTGCCGCCGCCCGAAGTGCCGCCGCCGGTCGATCCCCCTCCCGTGGCCGCATTGCCGACGACGGTGAGCGTCTCGGTCTGCGGGACGGCCGCCCCGTGGGGATCCATCAACTGGTAGCTCACGACCAGCGTTTCCGTGGCGCCGGCGGCCAGCGAAGCGAAGGCGGCGTTGGACGGATCGATCGTCAACGTGTGCTTGGCGTCGAAGGTCAGGCCCGCGGGAAGCGCTGAGACTGCCGCCGCGCCGGCCACCGCGTAGGTGAGGTTGGCGATGGTGAGGTTCGCCAAATCGCCATCGTCCGGGTCCGCGGCCCCGCCGAGCAGGTCGAGGCTCAGGGGCGTACCGCCAGCGGTGACCGTGGCGGTCAGCGCCTTGGCGACGGTCGGCGCGTCGTTGATGCCGGTCAGGGTGATCGTCTCGGTCTGAGGGACGCTCGCGCCCTGCGGATCGACGACGTCGTAGGCCACCTGGATCGTCTGCGTCGCCTTGTCGGCGAGGTGCCGGAAGGCGGCGTTGGACGGATCGGCGGTGAGCGTGTGCGTGCCCGCATCGACGCTCACCCCGGCAGGCGCGGTCGTGCCCGCGATGCCGGAGCCGACCTTGTAGCTGAGGTTGGTCACGGTGAGCTTGCCGGCATCTGCGGCGTCGGGGTCGCTCGCCCCGGTCAGCAGGTCGAAGGTCGCGCTCGCGCCGCCCTGGGTGAGCGCGGCGGTGAGGGGGGCCGTGACCACGGGCGCATGGTTGGCGGCGGTCGTGTCGGGCATCGCGACGGAGACCGTGTGGCTGCCGAGGCCGGTGAGCGTCACGGTGAGCTGATCGCCGTTGATGGAGGAGGCCAGGTCGCCCTTGGCGGCGCTCGAGACCGCGACGGTTTTGCCCGCCGGGTTCTTCAGGTCGACGGTGTAGGTGCCCTCGCCGACGACGGTGAAGGTCAGGTTGGTGCCGTCGCCCGCGACGCTGACGAGTTCCGCCCGGTCCGCGATCTTCGTGAGGTGCGTGACGTCGTCGGCCGTCGTCCCGAGGGCGATCGCGAAGGTGCCGCCGTCCTTGTCCACGAAGACGCTGTTGTCGTCGTAGGCGTAGTATCCGGCGACGTTCTTGATCTTGCCGCCCGTGCCCATGTCGCTGACGTCGAGGGCGAACTTGCCCGCGTCGGTGGTGCCGACCGTGGCGGTGACGAGCTGGGCGGCGGCGTCCACGCCGTAATGCAGGCTCGACGCGTCGAAGGAGGCGACGCGCTGGGCGAGGTCGGAGAGGGTCACGAATTCCGCGCCGGCCTTCGAGGCCGTGGCGATGAAGTTTGTGAACATGGCGAGGTTGTAGCCCGGATCCGCGGTGCCGTCGGTCTTCCAGTCGGTCGGTCCGTAGTCGTGCCAGGGCCAGACCACCACCGGCAGGTCGGAATGCGACGTGTTCGTCGTCCATTCCTTCGCCCATTGCTCCGAGGCCTGGGTGGCATTCATCTTGTCGAAGCCGACAAGCGTGAAGTCGAACGACATGTTCGGGGCGATGTAGACCTTGGCATCGTCCGGCGTCAGGTGGCCGATCGCACCGGGATAGCCGGCCCCGACGAGCGTCGCGCCGCCGGTGATGTACGAATAGTACTGCTCGATGAGCTTCGAAGTCTGGACGAGCTCGGGCATGCCCGGCACCGCGGCGCCGTCGACCTTGATCCCGAGATTGGTCTCGATCTCCGTCTTGGAGCCTTGGAACTCCTTCTGGATGTCGGCCGCGCTGAGCGTGTTCGTGTCCTCGGGGTGGGTGATCGAGTGAGACCCGATCTCGTTCCCCGCATCGAGGAGGTGCTGGTAGATGGGCTTGGAGACTTTCCAGTCGGTCTGGCCCGAGGCTCCTCCGTCGCCGATGTCGATATAGTAGGATCCGACGAAGTTGTAGTCGGCCTTCCACTTGTCGAGGATGCCCTGCAACTGCGTGTAGATGCCGCCCTTGACGTCCGTCGTCTCCTTGGCCTGGTCCATGTCGGTTCGGGATGCGACGATGGACGTATCCCGGCTCATGTGCAGCTTGACGACGGGGCCGCTCGCCGGATCGACCACGTAGCCGATCGCGTGCTGGAGCATATTGTTGTCGCCGAGCAGGCTCTCGTTGGCGAAGTGGACGTTCTTGCCCCCCGTCACGGTGCCGAGCACCGCCTCGTGGGCGGTCGTCTCGGCGTTGACCGTCTGCGTCGCGATGACGGTCGGCGCGACGCCGTCCGCACTCGCGTACCAGGACGAGCTCATCTTGTCGTAGGTGCGCACGGCCTCGCCCGCGGCGTAGCCGTCGAAGCCGGAGCCGGTCGCGGCGACGGCGACCTTGTCGCCCCCGACGGTGGTCGTGCCGCCGTCGCGCTGCAGGTCGAGCAGCGTCTTCATGCGGGCATAGGGGTCGCCCGCCAGAGCCGTCCCGTTCTGGTCGTTGGTCATGAAGTCGCCGGCGGTGATCAGGCCGACATGGTATTTGTAGACTGCCTGGGTCAGCGTATCCTGGATCGCCTGAAGGTCCGTCGTGTTGACGTTGCGGAACGACGGGAAGACCAGGGCGTCGTAGCCCGAGATCTTGGTCAGGTTCTGGAGGTCGGCCTCGGAGAGGACGTCGAAGGGTACCCCCGCCGCCGTCGCCTGGTTCTGGGCCGCCATGAAAAGCTGCCCGTAGGCGGTCTGGCCCACCGTGGGGTCCGCGGTGCCGAAGTAATGCGCTGCCGTCGTCGCCGAGTAGACGATGCCGATCTTGAGCGTGTGGGCGGGCGCCGGGGCGGCCGGGGCGTTCACCGTGAAGGGGGCGTTGGCGAAGACCCCCGGCAGGAAGGCGTTGTCGTTGACGTCGACCTTGACGTCGATGCTGCCGCCGGTCGTCTTGATCGATGTCGCGGGCAGCGAGAATTCCAGCGTTTTGCCGTCCGGCCCGTAGGCGAAATTCGCGATGGGACCCTGATAGGTCCCTGCCGAATCCCAAAGGAAGGGCTGGACGACCGTCTTTCCATCGACGACCTGCGGAGAGAATTCAATGTAGTATTCCGCGCCGGTTCCCGAGCCGGGTGAGCTCTGAAGGCCGGTCGTGGCGTTCCTGTCCGTATTCAGCCAGAAGGTCGTGTTCGCTCCGATCGCCACAGGCGCCTGCAGCGCGAAGACGTAGGACGGCGTCGCCGCGGTTCCCGTGCCCGTCGTCTCGATCGTCCCGTAGAGCTGGTATCCGGTCGTGCCGGTGCCGGGCAGGTCGAGCCTGTCCGAGGAGTCCCATTCGCTCAGGGAACCGTCGATGAGATGTGTCATGTCTTTGATCCCTCATGTCTACAGCGACGGGCAACGAAAGCATCCGACCGAGCAGGCATTCCATGTCGTCTAGTCGGAAAATTTCTGTAGATCGATTCCTGTGCGGGAGATCTGCAGATATTCTGGCTAAAGCGTCAATCATGCTTGAGGTAGTACCACCTGATAATACCTTTGAGTGCTGGCGTAGCGTGCGGGATTATTTCTAATTCTTCGTGCCGGATCGTTGCCGGTCACGTGGGTTGGGGCATCGCGGCGATGTACGCAGAGGACCGGCGCGGAACGAGATTTGCCGGATGGGTCGCGACGGTCCTGCTGGCGGCCTCGATCGCCGCAGCGCCCTGCCCCGCACGGTCCGAGGCGACGCCGATCCCGCGTACGGTGCTGGCCCTCTACGACGGCGCCCGCGAGCCGGCCCTCGACCGCACCCGAATCTACCGTTACGCCGAGATGGTCCTGAACCATCTCGGCTTCGCCGTCGCCTATCTGGACGTCCGCGGGCGCCTGCCGCCTCCGCAGGAAGTCTCGGGCTACGCGGCGGTGCTGACCTGGTTTTCGGGCCCCCTCGACGACCGGGGCGCCTACCTTGCCTGGGCGCAGGCCGCGGCGCCCGCCACCCGGAAGCTCATCGTGCTGGGGGCCGTCGGCGGGGCCTTCTGGACCGACGACGCCCGCGCCATGGACGCGATCCTCGGCCGCATCGGCCTCGTGCACGGGCGCCGCGCGGTGGAGCTGACGCTGGGCACCGGGACCCTCGACGACGCGCCGCGGCTGACCCGCTTCGAGCGGAACCGTGATCCGGTGGTGCCGCCCTACGAGGTGGTGCGCGCCGCAAGCGGCGACGTCGAGACGTGGCTGCGCCTGTCGATCCCCGCCCACGAAGGGGGGGGCACCGCGGTCGCCGTGGGTGTGAGCCCTCGCGGCGGCTACGCGGCGGCGGGCTTCGAGATCGCCGAGGATCTCGGTCACGACCGGGTGCGCTGGCTGATCGACCCCTTCGCATTCCTCGGCCGGATCCTGTCGCCCGCACCGTGGCCCGTCCCCGACGTGACCACCCTGTCGGGCCGCCGCCTCGCCTTCAGTCACGTGGAAGGCGACGGGCTCAACGACGTGGTCGAGATGGGCGGGACCGAGGTCCTCCTCGCCCGGCGTTTCCTGTCGGAGATCGTGGAGGCCTATCCGGACGTGCCGGTCACCTTCGCCCTCACGCCCGGCGATCTCGATCCGACGATCGGCGGCAACGCCACGCCCCGCGGCCTCGTCACGGAGATTTGGGCCGCGCCCAACGTCGAGGCGAGCGTCGCCTCCTACACCCGTCCCTACCGCTGGTCCTTCTTCGACGCCTATTCGCGGGAGACGGAGGTCGCCGTGGCCGCCGCCGCCCGGCCGGAAGCCTTCCGCCCGGGCAATGACGGCAGGAAGGAGCACGGCAAGGGGCCCGATCCGGCGCCCTGGTCGGTGGGCGCGGCGGGGCAGTATCCGCGAAACTACATCGCCCGGCCCTTCTCCCTCGGCGAGGAGATCGCCGGCGCCACGGCCGCCGCGCGCGCGATCCTGCCGGAGGGGAAGACGCTCCGCCTCTACCAGTGGACCGGCGACGCCAACCCCGGCGAGGCGGCCCTGGCCGCGGCCCGGATCGCGGGCCTCCTCGCCCTCAACGGCGGCGAGAGCCGGTTCGACGGGGATTATCCGTCGGTGGGGCATCTCGTGCCCCTCTCCAGGCCGGTCGGGGCCGAGCGGCAGATCTACGCGGTCGGCGCCGACGAGCGGCCCCTCGCCAAGGCGTGGCGCCCGATCACCGCGGCGCTGCGCGGCCTCGACGACACCCTTGCCCGCACGGAATGGCCTCGCCGGCTCAAGCCCTGGAACCTCCACTACCACCTCGCCTCCCTCGCCAACCCGGAGGCGTTGTCCCTCGTGCGCGCCCACGTGGCGGCCCTGCGGGACGCCGCCGTCGCTCCCGTGCAGGCGAGCCTGTACGCGGCGATGGCCGAGGGCTTCTTCACGGCCGCGGTGACGCCTCTCCCCGATGGCGGGTGGCGGATCACGAACCGGGGCGCGATCGAGACGCTGCGCCTCGACGCCCTGTCGGGCCGAGTGGACCTCGCCCGCTCGCGCGGGCTGCTGGGGCAGGCGCGCCACGGGAGCGCGATCTACCTCGCCCTCGACCCCGCGGTGGAACCCGCCGACATCGTCCTCGAGCGGCCGGCCGAGGCCGGCGAAAGGTCCGTCGGCCTGGTCGAGAGCCGCTGGCGGCTCTCTCGATTCAGGCGCGAGCCGGGGGCTTGGTCCTTCGCCGCGCGGGGCTTCGGCTCGGGGGCTTTCAGCTTCGAGGACGTGCCCGCCGGGGCTTACTGGGTCTCCGCGGGTGTGGGCGAGGCGGCCTGGAGCGCGATCGTCCGGACCGACGCCGACGGGCATCTCGCCTTCACCGTTCCCCGGGACGGGCGGGACGGGCTCGACGTGTCCGTGCGCCGCCTCCGGACAGAGGAGGCGCAGGGTGAGTAGCGCCCGCCTGCATATCCTCCTCGTCTGCGGCGCCTGCGCGACGATGGGCATGTTCCTCTGGTCGGGACCGGAGGAGCGCATCGCCAAGCTCGCCCGCGACGGCCGCACCCGCGAGGCCGCCTCCGCCGCAGAAGGGATCCTGCAGAAAGGCGAGGCGACACAGCAGCTGCTGACGACCCTGGCGCGGGTCTACGAACTCGGCGGCGCACCGGCCCGCGCCGCCGACCTCCTCGAAATCCTGGCCCTCGCCCGCCCGGCGGATGCGGGAGTGCTGCGTTGGCTCGCCCACTCCTATGCGAGCTACGGCCATACCGTCGGGCGGGCCGAGGCCCTCGCCCGCCTGGTCCGGATCGATCCGACCCCGGAGGCCCTGGCCGAGCTCCTCGTGCTGCTGCGCCTCGACGGACGTTTCGAGGAGGAGGCCGTCACCCTCGATCTTTTCGGCGAGAGCGGCCTGCTCGGTGCCTCCGACCTGGAGCGCCTCGCGCTCCTCCTCTCGCAGAACGGGCGGGAGCCCCGCGCCGTCGCGCTCCTGCGCGCCGCGGACGGGCGGCCCGGCGGGCTCGACGAGCGCCGGCGCCGGCTCCTGTTCGAGCTTCTGGTCCGCGAGGGCGCTCACGGGGAGGCTGCGACCCTGGCCGCGGGCTGGCTCGCGGAATGGCGCAAGCCCTGGCTCGTGCCGACGCTCGTCCTGCGTCTCGCCCGCGCCGCGCCGGACGAGGCGGTGGGACGCCTCGCCGAGGCCGGCACCGCCCTGTACCCCGACACCCGCTTCTTCCTCGCGAAGTCCCTCGCCGAGGCGGGCCGCGGCCGCGCCGCCCTCGCCCTGATCGCCGGCAGGCTGAGGCCCGAGGCGAGGCCCGGCGAGGCGGAGATCGGTGGCACGGTCGCCGTGGCGGCGGTACTGGGCGATCGCGCCCTGCTGGTGCAGGCCATCGCGCAGCTGCGCGCGGGGGGCGATGCCGAGGCGCAGGCGATCCTCGCGGAGGCCCTGGCGACGACCCACGGCCTTGCCGGCCTCGCTACGCTCTGGCCGGACCTTCCGCCCGAAATCCTCCTGCGGCGGCCGGTGCTGGGGGTCGCCTTCGCCCGCCTCACCCGGCGGGATGGGCTGGTGCGCTGGCTCGCCGCCAGCGCCGAGTTCGGCGCCGTCCGCCCCGCCGAGCAGGCCGCGTGGCTCACGATCCTGCGTGCCGAGCTCGGCCCCTCCGCGACCTTCGCCCTCCTCGACCGGCAGGCTCGCTGGGGGGAACTGCCGGCGCGCCTCGGGCCTGCCTACCGGGCGCTCGCCGCCGAGACGGGCCACCCGCCGAATCGCGTCCAGCACGAACTCGCGAGCTTCGTCCGTGTCACCCGCTCCCCGCGCTGACCTCGCCGTCCTGGCTCACACCCGCCGACCGGGCGCGGTCCGCCGCCTCGTGGGCGGGCTCTCCGGCCTCTGGGCCAAGGTCGGCCCGGCCTACGCCCTCGAAGGCGTCCTGATCTTCGCGGTCCTGATGATCGCGGAATGGGTAACGCCGGGCCGGGCGACCCTGGCGCACGTCACGCCGCACCCATTCTGGATCCCCGTCATCCTGATGACCGTCCGGAAGGGCAGCGCCAGCGGGCTCGCCGCAGCGGGCCTCGCGACCGCCCTCGCCTGGGTGGCCGGCTGGCCGCCCCAGGGACCGCAGGAGGACTACTACACCTTCTCCCTGCGCGTCTGGCGGGAGCCGATCCTCTGGATCATCGCCGCCCTGGTCGTCGGAGCCCAGCGCAACCGGCAGATCCGCGACCGGCAGGCCCTGGAGGATCGCCTCCGGCTCACCGAGGAGCAGCGCAACACCCTGGGCAGCTACTGCGAGGACCTTCACGCCGAGCTCGCCACCTTCGAGCGCGGGCGCGCCACCGCCGTCGACTGTCCGGTCGAGACGGCGCTCGAAGCCCTGCACCGCCTGCGTCTCGCCCCCGATGCCGACTGGCCGCGGTGCTTCGGCGAGGCGATGGCGTGCTGGATCGGGCCGGCGCAGTGGTCGCTCCATCTCCTGCGCGGGGACGTGCTCCACCCTGCGGCGGGCAGCGCAGGGCGGCTGCCGGTTCCGGATCGGGCGATCGCCAGCCTCCATGCGGCGGCGCGGGTGCTCGGGCACCCCTTGAGCGTCTTCGACCGGCACGAGGCGGCCCTTCTCGACGGCGTCGGCATCCTCGCCTGCGAGGCACGCCCACCCAGTCGGGGCCCGTCCTTCGGCCTCATCGTGGTCGGCGAGGTCGAGCCTGCCCGGCTGACACCCGCCCTGCCCATCGCCCTCGCCATTGTGGCGGAGGCCCTCGGCACCCGCCTCGCACAGGATCTCGGCGAGGCCGCGACAGGGCCGCTGCCCGATCCCCTCGTCCCCCACCCGCAGGAGAGGGTCCCATGCGAGACCTGAGCCGAGCAGGCACGTCCGACCGGACCTATGCCGTCTTCGTCGCCTTCGCCCTCGTCGAGACCGCGGGCCTCGCCGGCCTCTCGCAGGGGACGACGACGTGGCCGGTCCTGCTCGCGGGGCACGGCCTCTGCCTCGCCGCGGCGGCGGCAGCCCTTCGGACGAACCCCGGGGCCGACCTGACCTTCGCGGTGCTCGGCCTCCTGCTCTGCGTGTCGACGGGACCGGTGGGCGCGGGGGGGGCCCTCGCGCTACGCCTGATCGTGCGGCGCACGCGCATCGGCGCGCAGGAACTCGCCGCCTGGTACCACCGCCTCGCCGGCGTTGCCCAGGCGGAGGCCTCGGTCGGCCTCTACGAGAGAATCCTCGACGGACGCGTCCGCCGGCCCACGGGGGGCGTGGTCGACCATTTTCCCACGGCGTTGGGCGGGAATCTGCCTCAGCAACAGGCGGTGCTGGGGCTGATCGGCCTCGACTGGCATCCGGACTACAAGCCGATCCTCGCCCAGGCCCTGTGCAGCCCCGAGCCGAGCATCCGCGTTCACGCCGCGGCCGTGTCGGTGAAGCTGCGCGCGTGCACCCTCGCCGCCATGAAGCGGGCGCAGGAGACGATGGCCGCCGGTCCGGCGGATCCTGCCACCCTCGCCGCGACGTTCCTCGACCTCGCCGACAGAGGCTTTCTCGACGACGCGAAGGCGCGCGCCGCCCAGGAGGACGCCGTCACCCTCTGCCGCCGCACCCTGTCGCACGACCCCGCCGACGCCCGCGCGGGAGCCCTGCTTCGCCGCGCACTGGTGCAGATCGGCTGCCCCGAGGGAACGCGGGCGGCGCTCGCCGGCCCGGCTCCCGCCGCGGATCGCCGGGACTGGGCGGTCCGTCTGCGCGGCCTCATGGTGCTCGGAGACGTTCGAGGGCTCCACGCACTCCTCGCGGCGCGCGGCGACCCGGCGCAAGCTGCGTCCCGCGCCTCGCCGCCGGCCCGCCTCCGGGAGGCGCACCATGCGCGCTGATGCCCGCCCGCCCGCCGACATCTGCCTCATCGTGGAGGGGTGCTACCCCTACGTCCCCGGCGGGGTCTCGACGTGGGTCGACTGGCTGATCAAGGGCAACCCGCACCTCACCTTCACGATCGTCGCCATCGTCGCCGACGCCGCCCCGCGCGAGCCGCGCTTCCTCATGCCCGACAACGTCGTGGGCTTCGACGACCTCCCACTGGCGACGCCGATTCCGGCCCTCGCGTGGTGGGACGGGGAGAGACCCGCCGCGGTGGAGGCGGCGGTCGCCGACGCGCTCACCGCCCTCGTCAACGGCGCCGGGCTCGACACCCTCCGGCACCTCGTGGAGCTCGTCCTCGACCCCGCCAACCGCCTGACCCCGCGGGCGCTGATGGCCTCCCAACTCTCGTGGCGGCTCACCTGCGCCACGTACGAGCGGCTGATGCCGCACGCCTCCTTCCTGCACTTCTTCTGGGCTTGGCGCGCCCTGTTCGGCGGCCTGTTCGCGATCCTGGCCGCCCCCCTGCCGCGGGCGCGGGCCTACCACACGATCTCGACAGGCTATGCCGGCCTGCTCGCGGCGCGCGCCGCCATCGAGACCGGGGCGCCGGTCCTCATCACCGAGCACGGGATCTACACCAACGAGCGCCGGGTCGAGATCCTGATGGCGGAATGGATCCGCGACACGGTCGACAAAGGGCTGAGCCTGCAGGATTCCCGCGTCGACCTGCGCGACGTCTGGATCAAGACGTTCGAGGCGCATGCGCGGGTCTGCTACGGGGCCTGCCGGCGCATCGTCACCCTCTACGAGGACAACCAGCGCCTCCAGCGCGCCCTCGGCGCGGAGGAGGGCCGCCTCGCCGTCATCCCCAACGGCATCGACATCGCGCGCTTCGCGCACCTGCCGACCGCCGCCGACGACGCCCCGCCGACCGTCGCCCTGATCGGGCGGGTGGTGCCGATCAAGGACGTGAAGTCCTTCATCGACGCCGTGGCGATCGTCCGCGAGACGGTCCCAGGCCTGTGCGCGCTGGTGCTCGGTCCGACGGAGGAGGATCCCGTCTACTTCGAGGAATGCCGGGGCCGTGTCGCCGAGCACGCCCTCGAAGGGACGCTGACCTTCACCGGCCCCGTGAACATCGCCGACTACATGGCGCGGATCCATGTGATGGCGCTGACGAGCCTCAGCGAGGCCCAGCCCCTCGTGATTCTGGAGGCTGGGGCGGCCGGCATCCCGAGCGTCGCCACCGATGTCGGGGCCTGTCGGGAGATGATCGAGGGCCGGGCCGACGAGACGCCCCGCCTCGGGGCCGGGGGCGAGGTCACCCGCCTCGTTGATCCCGCCCAGACCGCTGCGGCCATCGCCGGCCTGCTTCGCGACACCCACCGCCGCCGGGCCTGCGGCGAGGCGATGCGGGAGCGGGTACGTCGCCACTACGGCTCGGCGGACGCGCTCGCGGCCTATGCGCGGACCTACGCCGACCTTCTCGCCACGGACGGAACGTAAGGAGACGCAGATGGCGGGAATCGGTTTCGAGTTGCGGCAGCTCAGCCGGCGCGACCACCTCCTCGCGCCGATGGCGGCGGTGGCGCACGCCGCCGTCATCGCGGTCGGCCCCTGGCTCAACACCATCATGGCGATCTACGTCATCAGCGAGGTCGCCGGGCCGGTGGTCGGCCCCGAGGTCGTGGCGACCTTCCGCATCCTGCTGATCTACGTGTTCTCCTTCTCCCTGGTGGCGACGGCGCCGGTCGTCATGATCGGGACGCGGGTGCTGGCGGACGCATTGCACTGCCGCTCCTACGGCCAGATCCGCGCCCTGTACTGCGTGATGCTGATCGCCTGCACGGCCGCGACCCTCGCCGTCTCGGGGTTCGTCTTCCTCGTCCTCCTCGATGTCGATCCGGCGGTCTCGGCCGCGGGGCTCGCCGGGGCGCAGGTGGTCGGCGCGCTCTGGGTCGCGCTCGCCGCCTGCGGGGCGGTGCGCGACTACCTCCACATCTCCCTCGCCTTCGCCACCGGGCTCGCCTGCGGCGCTGGGCTCGCGATCCTCGCCGCGCTCTTCCACCTCGGGCCGGCGGCGATGGTGGCAGGCGTCGCCTGCGGCTTCCTCGTGATCGTCCTGTGGCTGTCGGTGCGCTTCCTCGCGACGTTCCCGGAGCCCTGCACCGACCTGCGCGGGGCCGGCGCCGCGATGGTCGCGCGACTGCGCACGAGCCCGGCCCTCGCGGTGGGGGCGCTCGCCAGCGCACTCGGCACCTGGGCCGACAAGTGGGTGATCTGGCACGGCAGCTTCGGCGAACGGGTGGGCGCGGGACTCGTCCACGCGCCGCTCTACGACAGCCCGATGTTCGTCGCGAGCCTGACGATCATCCCCGCCCTCGCCCTCTTCGTGACGAGCCTCGAGACGGGTTTCTTTGAGGGCTACCATGCCTATTTCCGTGCGATCGAGCAGCACTCGACCCTCCGCCAGATCCAAGGACACGTCGCGGCCATCGAAGCGGAGACGCGGCGAATCCTGGCCGGCATCATGACGATCCAGTTCGCCCTCTGCATCGTGGCGATCCTCACGGCGCCGGCCCTCGTCCAGACCTTCGAGCTCCAGTTCCAGCAGATCGACATTCTGCGGATGGGGTCGACCGGGGCGCTGTTCCACTTCCTCTTCATCGTGTGCTCGACGATCGTCGCGTTCTTCGACGCGATCCTGATCTACGCCGCCCTGCACGTCGCCTTCACGCTGTGCCTGATCGTCTCGACCTCCCTCGTCGCCTCCTCGCAGCTCGACACGCTGGCGCTCGGCTACATGAGCACCTGCATCCTGCTCGGGCTCGTCTCTGTCGTCCCGTTCCTTCACGTCCTGCGCACCGTCAACGTCCGCGTCTTCGTCGGAAGCGCGGTGACGGCTGGGCGATAGCGTTCACACCAGGAGGCCGACCATGACCCGACCAAACCTCGCCATCCCCGCCCTGCGCCCGGCCACGGGGCTCCTGGCCGCCTTCCTCTCCCTCGCCGCCCCTCTCCCCGCGGCGGCGGGCGCGCCATCCGAACCGGGGACGCTTCACGTGGGCGACCGGCTCAAGATCACGGTCTACGAGATCATCGAGACCGCCGACCGCCCGGCGGTCGAAGAAGCCCTGCCCGGCGGCGAGGCGGCGTCGGTCCAGACCGCCTATCCGCGGCTCGACCTCACCGGCGAGTACACGATCGACCCGGACGGCCAGCTCACCCTGCCCCTCATCGGCACCCTCAGAGCCGCCGACGAACCGATGGAGGCGTTCCGGAGCGCCCTGGACGAATCCTTCACGCGCACCTTCCGCCGCCGGTCGAGCCTCGTCATCGCCTTCGCCGGCCGGGCGCCCGTCTACGTCGTCGGGTCGGTGCGCAATCCAGGCGCCTTCACGTTCTCGCCGGGCCTGTTCGTGATGCAGGCGGTGGCGCTCGCCGGCGGCGACCTCGCCAACGCCCAGCCCGGCCCGGCCATGGACCTCCTCCGCCTGAGGGAGCAGCGTGACACCGCCCAGGAGCGCCTCGCCGCCCTCGTCCTGCGGCAGGTTACCCTCACGGCGGAGATCGCGGGCCAGTCGATCCCACAGGTCGACGAGGCGCTCGCCCGCGCCGTCGGCCCCGAGAAGGCGAGCGTTTTCCTCGACCGGGAGCAGAAGCTCCTCGCCCTGCGGCGCAAGGGGCAGGCGGGGGCCCGTGCGATCCAGGCCAAGGCCGTCGCAGTCGCGGGCGAGGAGGTCGAACTGCTGGCGCAACGGATCGCGAACTACGACGCGCAGGTCCGGATCCGCTCCGAGCGCCTGCGGACGATGGAGCAGCTCTTTTCGCGACAGGTGGTGGAGAGCGAGCGCGTCGCCGACGTCCGACGCGATTTCGCCGACATGGAGGGGCGCCGCCGGGACCTGGAGATCAGCGCGCTCCAGACCCGGCAGCGCTACGAGGCCGCGCAGAAATCCCTGGAGCAGGGCGACCTCGAACGCCGCCTCGCCCTCGAGAACGACCTTAACCGCGTCGGCGGCGAGGTGCGCGAGGCGGAGCGGGCCTTCGCCGCCGCGAGCGCGGTGGTGGCGCTCCTCGACCGCGCGACGGCCCGCCCCGCCGAGGAGGGCGAGGTGATCAGCTACACGCTTCTTCGGCGGCAGGCCGGGGGGTTGAAGTCGCTCCTAGTCGCGGAGGGCGAGAGCCTGGAGCCGGGGGACGTGCTGAAGGTCGAGCTCCGTCGGGCGGCGGCCGGCGAGGCGCTGGCGGCTAAGTAAGATGAGGAGGCGATGATGGATCGTGCAAGGCGGAACTTCGTGATGTCCGGTCTCGGCCTGCTCGCCCTCCTGTCGGGGACGGTGGTGGCGCGTACCCTATTCCCGGGCCGGTCCGGCGTCAGCTTCGGCGGACGCCGCGTGAGCCGCTGGGGGTGCCAGTACCAGAACATCGACCTCGGTGCGGTCGCCCGCTCCGATCTAGATCTGATCGTCCTCGATCCGATCGTGGAGGGAAAGCGCCTGCAAATCGCGCCTGAATCCCCCCTGCGCCGCAAGCCCGGTGGGGCCCGGCGGCTGGTGCTCGCATATCTGAGTGTCGGCGAGGCGGAGAGCTACCGCCCCTACTGGCAAACCGCATGGCGCACCGAGCCCCCACCCTGGCTCGGCCCGGAGAACAGCCGCTGGCCCGGCAGCTTCGCCGTGCGCTACTGGCATCCCGCTTGGCAGGATCTCCTGCTAAGGCGGGAGGGCGCCCTCGACGGGCTGATCGCGGCAGGCTTCGATGGGGTCTTCCTCGACCGGGTGGACGCCTACGGGGATTGGCCCGGCGAGGGGCGGCGGGCCAAGGCGTCGATGATCGCGCTGGTCCAGTCGATCACCGAAAGGCTGCGGGCCGGGACGCCGAAGTGCCTCGTCATCGCGCAGAACGCCGAACCGCTGCTCGCGGAGGAATCGTACCGTCAGGCGATCGACGCAGTGAGCAAGGAGAGCCTCCTCTACAACCTCCGTGGCCCGAACCTGCCGAACACCCCCGAGGATGTGGCCTGGAGCCTCGGCTACCTGAAGCAGGCTCAGGACGCCGGGTTGCCCGTGTTCGCCATTGAGTACCTTGACGAGCCGGCGCTACGGACCGAAGCGCTCGGTCGTCTCACCGCCCTCGGCATGGCCCCATTCCTCGGTCGCCGCCTCCTCGACACGCTCCCCCGCGCATAACAGCTTCAAAGGGGCCATCCACCCCGTGGCCCTACCGGAACCAAGGCTGGAACCCAGGCATCCCGGCTGCCGGCCACCAAAATTTCGGCATCATATGACCAGGAAACGGCGCCGATTTGACCAAATAGAATGGCAGAAACGATGACCGATCGTAACTTTTGTCAATAACGAGCATTTTTAGATTGCGAAACAGAAAATTTCGCCGTTTGATTGCCCTAAGAAAAATTGCGATCTATGTTAAGTAACAGAATTTGATGTGAGGCCGGCTCGGAGAATTGGTGTTTTCAGCGAGCTGCGACCGGACGGCGTCCAAGTCGAGGAGGTAGGCAGGATGTGCGCCAGCGACGAATTGAAGGCCATTCTCGAAGCAATCGACGAGCCATTGCTTCTCGTCACGACGGATGCGCGAATCATCTCCTGTACAACCCGTGCCGCCGCGTTGGCGCCCTTCGCCGATTCGGGACGGCTCGACGGTTCGGCGGGAGGGGCGGATCCCGAGATGCTCCACTTCCTCGCCCGCTGCGCCGCGAGCGCCAGCCCGCTGGCTAGCACCCTGGTGCCGAACCTGCCCCGCTCCGCTGTATCGTCTGCCTTGAGGTTCGTCGGCCGCGGAATACGGTTCACGTCGGGCGACACGCTCGTGCTGTTGCGCGTCGTGGAGCCCTGCGATGGCTGCGGCCTCCCCGCCGATGCGGATCCTGATTGGCGCGCCCGGATCGAACGGGCCGAGCGGGCGCGGATCGCTCGCGACCTGCACGATCAGGCCGGGCAGCACGCCCTATGCCTGAAGCTCGGTCTCGCGCGATTGCGGAGCCAGTGCGGCGACGCCCCCATGATTGGCGCCATCGACACGTTGCTATGCCAGGTTGATTCGATGGTGGCGGATCTCCACCGCGCCATCGTCGAACTGCGCCCCTCCGCCCTGGACGGAACGGATTTCACTCAGGCGCTCCGCGTCTATTCCGCCCGGTGGAGCGACCTCAACGGTGTTCCCGTCAAGTTCCGCGTCGACGGTGTACCGGGTCCTCTGACTACGGAATGCGAAGCCGCCTTGTTTCGGGTTCTCCAGGAGGCGCTCACCAATGTGGCCAAGCACGCGACCGGGGTACGATCCGTCGATGTGATCCTGCTGCATGCCGACGGCTGCGCGACCCTGACGATCCGCGACGACGGACGCGGCCTGCGCAAGAAGGATCGCTCGCCCTCTCTTTTTATCCGAGGCGGAAGGCTCGGCCTTGCGGGCATGCACGAGCGCATGGCCTATCTTGGCGGCGCGCTGGAGATGCAGAGCGCCAACAGCTGCAGCGGGACGACCGTCGTCGCGCGGATTGACAGCGCAGATTGCTGCCTGCCGGGCGCGAGCCATGCCCTATGACACCAGGCCCATCCGGATCACTCTCATCGACGACCATCCCTTGTTCCGGAGAGGCGTCCGCAGCCTGCTCGAGCATGAACCCGACATCGAGGTGGTTGCCGAATCGGAGAACGGGGTTGCGGGTCTCCGAATCCTTGGCGACAAGCGCCCCGACCTCGTAATCCTCGACGTCAGCATGCCCGACCTCAATGGCATCGCGGTCGCCCGCCAGATGCGCCGCCTCGACCTCGACACCCGTGTCCTGATGCTCAGCATGAGCGAGGAGCGCAGCACCGTACAGCAGGCCCTGGCCGCGGGGGCGATGGGCTATGTCTTGAAACGATCGGCGAGCGACAACCTCATTCACGCCGTGCGAGCCGTCCATCGCGGTGGCCTCTATATCGATCCCGTGATCGCCGAGCGCCACCTTCTGCCCAGCATAACCGTCGCGCCGCTGCGCGAGAACGAGCACGCGCCGAATGGACTCTCGGAGCGAGAGCGGGAGGTCGTGCGCCTCGTGGCCTTCGGTTTCACGAGCAAGGAGATCTCGGTCAAACTCGGCATCTCGTCGAAGTCGGTCGAAAAGTTCAAGGCGCGGGCCTGCGAAAAGCTTGAGATCCGCTCCCGCGCGGCGATGGTACGCTACGCCGTCATCCAGGACTGGTTACGCGACCCGCTCGAGTGAGAGCGCCTTCAAGATTAAGAGCGCCTAACAAAACCGTCGGTTGGCGTGTTGGTGGCGCATTGCGAAGTTCCTGGTTTCCGACGATCTCTGGGCGGTGATCGCGCCGCTGCTGCCACCAGCTCTGGCGCGTCCGAAGGGCGGGCGGCCGCCGAGCCCGGACCGGGCGGCGCTGACGGGCATCCTGTTCGTGCTACGCACCGGTTTGCCGTGGGAGTACCTGCCGCAGGAGATGGGCTGCGGTTCGGGGATGTCGTGCTGGCGACGGCTGCGTGATTGTCAGGCGGCGGGCGTCTGGGCGGCCCTGCATCGTGCCTTGCTGGGACGGCTGGACGGTGCCGGGCAACTGGACTAGGGCCGCGCGGCGCTCGACAGCGCCAGCATCGCAGCGAAAACGTATGGCCCGCCCCGTCCGCAAGTGGCTTATGATCCGCTGGTCTGAGCAGTCTGCATAAACGTATCCGGCCTTTCGGCGATGCCGTTGGCCAAGATGGAGATCCGCGCGTCCTGGTCCTCATAAAGGGGGCGGCGTCGAGCGCCATTTTACGCCAGAGGCTTCCAGAACACCGATCGACTGTCAGGCCATCTTCCTTTCGCCGCTCGCAGACATAGTGAGGCCGACGAAGGCTTCGCCGACCAAGCTCGGTTCAGGCAGCCACTGCCGCCGGCTCATAGACGCGTTCGTGGCGCAGCAGCGCCCAGACGGTCCGAGCCATTTTAGCCGCCAGCGCAACGACGGCGGTGTTGGCGTGCGCCCGCGCCAGCAGGTCCCGGAGCCATTGGCCGATCCGCGTATCGCTTTTGCGAAGGGTCGGCATCGCCGCCCGTGCACCCTGGATCAGGATCTTGCGCAGGTACTTGCTGCCGCGCTTGGTGATGCCGACGAGTTTGGGTCGTCCGCCCGTCGTGACCTGCCGCGGCACGAGGCCGAGCCAGGCTGCCAGATCACGCCCGCGGGCGAAGGTGCCCACGTCACCGATTGCCGCAACCAGCGCTGTCGCGTTGAGTGCACCGATGCCCGGGATGGTGGTGAGCCGGCGAGCACTCTCGTCGGTCCGGGCCTGTTCGGCGAACTCGCCATCGAGTGTGGCGATGCGTTCGTCGAGGGACTGCCAACGTTCCCGCACGTCGGCCACGAGGCTGCGCATTCGTGGCGTGATGTCCGCGGTGGTGTCGGGATCGAGTAGGGGGTTCAGGCTGGCGGCAAGCTTGGCACGTCCTTGTGGGACGATGTGGCCACACTCCAGCAGGATGGCCCGGATCTGGTTCCTCAAGGCCGTGCGTTCGCCCACAAGCTGGTCGCGCACCCGGTGCAGAGTCTGCATGTCGAGCTGCGCTTGCGACTTCAGCGCGACGAACCGCATAGTCGGACGCGTCGCAGCCTCTGCGATCGCCTCGGCGTCACGGTCGTCGTTCTCCTGGGCCTTGACGTAGGGGCGCACGTACTCCGGCGACATCAGCCGGATGGTGTGGCCTTGAGCGGCGAGCGCCCGGCCCATGTGATGCGCGCCACAGCACGCCTCCATGGCGATGATGCAAGGTGGAAGCGTCGCGCCAAAGGTCATCACCGTCTCGCGTCGCATCCGGCGTCGCAGGACGACCCGACCGGTCGCATCTTGCCCCACCAAGCTGCAGCTGTTCTTGCCCAGATCGATCCCGAGTATCGCAATGGCCATCGGTCCACTCCATCCCTCGTGTGAGCCACACTGCAAACCTAGCAGTAAAGCCCAGTGAGGGGCGGGCCATCCATAAAGGGGGGCGACGACCGGCCCGAACGGGACCGATCGGGGCAAGCCGGGCACGAAGCGCCACCTCGTCGTCGATGCCCGCGGCACACCGCTCGGCGTTGTCCTGACCGGGGCAAACGCCCACGACAGCACCCAACTCGTTGCGACGCTCAAAGCGATCCCGCCGGTACCCTCGGACCGCCGTGGGCGCCCGCGCCACAGGCCCGGCAAGCTGCACGCCGACAAAGCCTACGACCACCGCCGTTGCCGCCGGGAGTGCCCGGCTCGCGGGATCGTGCCCCGCATTGCGCGCCGGAGCGTCGAAAGCAGTCAGCGGCCTCGGCCGCTACCGCTAGGTGGTTGTTTGATCGCGTTGCAGACGTCAAGTCGGAGAGCGTGGTCACCGCCGGATCGTGGTTGTTTCCGCGGTCGGCCCTATCGACCGCCGCACCATGCGTCTCGAAGCGGAGCTCACCATGTCGAACGCGCGGTCCGGTTCGGCACCGGCCACAAGACTCAACCCGGGATGGCTCTGCTCGCGTCCCGGCGGGGACGCCTCTGTCCGCTTCACGCCAGCGGATCTCAGTGAACGACGTTTGTGCGCCTCGGCAGCGAACGCCTCATACAGCCGTGGGCCAAGGCTGGAACGGCGTTCCTGCCCGCCACATCGCATGCAGCACCACGGCGAGCTTGCGCGCGACCGCGATGGCGGCATGCTTGAACCCCATGCGCTCGACTAGGGCACGCCCCCACGCCTTCAGGGCCGAGGCCTGCTTCACGCGAACCAGCAGGCTGGCTGCCGCCTCGAACAAGTAGGTCCGCATCAGCCGGTCGCCTCGGCGCGAGATCCCGCCTGACCGATCGGTCTCACCGGACTGATGGCGTGCCGGCGTCAGCCCGAGGTAGGCTCCGACGGATCGCGAGTGACGGAAGTGCTCGGGTGCCTCGATGGCGGCCGCGAAGCTTGTGGCGACGATGACCCCAACACCGGGACAGGTCATCAGCAGGCGGCAGGTGGCATCGCCCTTGGCCAAGGCAATGAGACGTCGATCCAGGACACTGATCTGGCCGCGCACGGCCCGCCACGCCGCCAAGAGCGGATCGACGATACCGGCGACGGTGGGTCGCTCCGCGATGAGCTCGTGCACCCTGTTCTCGAAGGCACGACCCGCGCCTTTGCCAGCCATCAGGCCGAACGTCTTGAGGGTGCTGCGGATCTGGTTGGACAGGTCGACCGCCACACCCATGAGTTGGGCGCGCGCGCCGACGAGGTGGCGGACGGCATGAGCGGCGTAGCTTTTGACGCGAGCCTTGCGGTACTAGCCCATACGCACGAGCTGCGCCAGCGTCTCGGCATCGCGCGCGTCGGTCTTGTTCCGCTGCAGAGCGGTGGCGGCTCGCGCATGCCGTGCGTCCAGACAGACAATGGGCAGACCGAGCGCCTTGCAGGTGTGATAGAGCCATGGGGTGAGCGGCCCCGTCTCCAGTCCGACACGCACGAGGTCGGGCGCGTAGCGCCGCAACGCCGTGGTCAGCACATCTGGATCGCTGGCGCGTTTACCGCGCCAGACCGTTGCTCCGGCCTCATCGATGATGTGGATAGCGGTCTCTTCGTTCGAGACGTCGAGAGGGCAGCATACTGGGGCATGGCAGCGCTCCGGAGCGGGTCGAAAACGCGGCTATCAGACCGCATCGCGCACCGCTTGGCAGCTGTCCGATTCAGTCCCAGCCCAGGTCGCGATCAACGCATGTCGAGCGTACGCTGGTGTGGCTGGCTCGATTCCGCCGCTTGGCCATCCACTACGAACGCCGCGCAAACATTTACCTCGCCTTCACGACGCTGACCTGCGCCCTCGTAACGCTCAACCAGTACAGACGGTTTTGTTAGACGCACTAAGGCTATCCGTTGCTGTAGAGGGGACCTAGCCAGCTTCGCGGGTCCCAGCCGTTGGGGCGGGCGGCGGGGGCGGCGCCGACGCGGTCGCATTTGCCAAACCATCGGAAGCGTAGAAGCCGATGCGCTTCTCGATCTCCGCGATATGCTGCCTCGGCTCCTGCAACGCGTCGTCCTCCAGCAGCGTAGCCCGCCATTCGCCCGCCTCGCGGCGCAGGACCGCGAGCCGTACAGGAGGGCCGACCCCACCTGGGGCATAGTGGATCGCGTGCTCGATCGCCCAGCAGAGCCCGACGGTGGCCGCCGCGACCGTCGGTTCCCGGCTATCCCACAGCACGCGGCTGATAAAGGCGAGGAACGGGTCGGCGAACGTCTGTCCGGCGCCCATCGCAACCCAGTGCCGCCGACGCGTCTTCCGTTCGGGCTGCAGATCGAAGGTGTTAAACTCGACGAGTTCCGGGGTGTCGTAGATTGGCGCAGCAACCATGGCGCCGAAATCTAAGCCCGCGCCGGGCGAGAAGTAGACCCCGCTACTGGTGAATTCCTGTCGCGCATGCGCTGCAATAGAGGTACCGCACTCCTGGCAGCCACGTTCGAAAACCTCTTCCTGCCAGGATCGTTCAACGATGGATTCAAACCTCTGCGCGAGGCCGATGCTACCGGTGCTCACGACAATGACCTTGCCGTCGATGACCCGGATCTTGTCGTCGGAGCGGACCTGGATCAAAGGGTTCCGACCGTTCCCTGAGGTCGACATGCTGTCGGCGCCAATGACGATGCCGTCGGAACACAGCGCTCCCACGATGACGGTCAACGGCTGTGGTCCACGAACACGCTGTTGGCCCTCATCCCCGGATATGCCTCATAGATTGAGCGGACGAGGTTGCTGAAGTCCTGCGCGCGGACCCAGCGGGCAATGTCGTCGATATAGCGCGCGATCTCTGGCGCGAGGCTGGCCATTGCCTCGTGACCGCGGGCGATGCCCGCATCGCTGGCGGCGTAGGTCTTCCAGCGGCCCGACGGAGAGGGGCGGACGATGGCTAGGCCGTCTCGCGCGAGCTGGTCGGCCTCAGCGTAGACGGCCCTGTCGAAGGGGCCGTAATCGTAGGGCTCGAACGCGAAGGCCGGTCCCTCCTCCACCAGCCACGGCAAGTTCGTAAGCACGAGGAACGTCGCCTTTTGGACCTGCACCGGCTCGTACGGGTGCCCGTTGGCCGCCGCCAGGATGGACAGGAGCAGATCGCGTCGGGTCATGGCCTCTTGTCGCGCCGGCGTGGGGCACGACCAGGGCATCGGTCTGCCGGCCGAGGGTAGCCTACGGCTCAGCAATGAATAAAGCGTGGCCGTTTACGGACGGGCATATGGCTTAAGCGGCTCGAACACGTCCGCCATCAGCGCGCGGACATCGTCTTTGTCGGACTTGCTGAGTTTGACGCACCCAGCCGCGAGGACGACGGTGACATGACCGTGCCAGTCGCCTTCGGCGGGCTCGTGCGTCACGGAGAAACCGTGCTTCGTGGTAGAGAATTGACTGCGGATCCTCCCAGCGAGCGCGTCGGTGCATCCGCGGTACGTCGGACCAGATCGGCCTTTCGCACGCTCACGCTCGCGGTCGGCGTCCTGCTTCTCACAGCCTAGCCGATGTACGTCTGCATCGTCGGGCACCACCGTGCGAAGGGCGACGCTTTCGGCTAGGCCTCGGTCACTGGGAAACTGAAAGACCTCGTGCCAGACGAACTCATTGGCAGGGCCTACCATGCGCGGTGCGTAGACGTGCCTCGAAACAGTCTCGGCATCTTCGATAGTGCGGACCGCCGGCACGGCGGCCGATGGCGTGTCGTCAGCCGCGAGTTGGGATGTAGACGAGGAGCACGGGGGGGATGTGTCCGCCATTGTAGATGGTGGGCTCGACGTGCTGCGAGGTGGCGCCAGGGTTGACTGTCATGTGCAGCACGGACCCCTCGAAGGTCAACGCGCAACGTCCAGTTGGACCGGACCACTGCATTAGGATGTCGCCCTCATCATCAACCGCGACCTTGGGCAGCGCGCGGTTGTGTGGGAGACGCACGATAAGGTCTTGCGCCAGACGCACCGTTACCGGCTTCACCTTCTGGTATCCCATAGCCTCCGCATAGGCCGGCAATTGCCTGATGGCATCAAGAAGATGTGCGCGGCGTTGGCGCTCGAACGCGCCATCGGCGGTCGAGTCGAGATCCGAATACAATTCGAACGGCGTGCCCGTCGCCGTGACGGGCATCGCGTCCGCGAAGCTCGCTAGGGCAAAGTTCATGTGTGCCTCTCCCAGACCCTGTCCTGCACGTCCCGGCTTGTGATTTCCGAGAAGGTCGTCACGATGGAAGCGTGCGCGAGGTCGAACCAGTTCCATATAGCATGAGTTTCCAGCACCGGCGAAAATTTGCGTGCGAGCAAATCCAGGCGGACAAGCCCCTGGCCATCGCTGGGGCGCTGGGTCGTACTCAGCCCGATATGAAGGTTCCCTTCGCCATCTGCGAGGTCCAGCTGTGCGTTCCAACTCAGGCCGGACAACTCCAAGGAGTTAACCGAGGGGAGCGATGATCCGGCTGGCGGGCGCCAAGAAAGGAAGGGAACAACCGATTCGACGTCGCTGGGGCCGGCAAGGTCGCGACCGAAGTGAAGGGCGTTCACGTAGGCCAATTCCACGCCGACGAGCTCCGGCGTCGCGAGGGACTGCTCTGCGAGGAAATCGACCAACAGCCCGAGGACGCCGCGAAGTTTGGCGACGATGACGTCGTAGCTTGGATAGGGACTATCCTCAGCGCGCCGCCGCCAATTGATAATAAGCCGGTCGCGCTGCAGCTGCAGCAGCATAGCGTCATCAGCGGATACGAACCAGACGCGCGGGAACGGGCTCGCCTCGAATGGTCCGAACTGGAGCTGGAACTGGAAGTCGGACGGCCCGTTCGCGATGACTGTAGGCGGCAGGGGCGGCAGGGTCTCGGTGCGCGGGAAATCCTGCCTTAAGCGTTCCCAGAGGGAGCCAACATGGGCAACCTGTAGATTGTCGAGGGACTGGAAGTAGACGCCGCAAACCACCTCCGTGATCGGCGGCCTCCCATATTTGGGGAGCGGGGCGGGCGACATGGAAGTCCGTTGTCCCACAGCTATAACTTGCGCAGATAAGGTTCATCACCGTCGGGGTGTCAAGCGAACTGCTGCCGAAAGCCGCGGTGATGATCCTACCCTTCGGGGGGCGCCGTAGCGATCAGAGGGCATCCCCCGCGCGGGCGGCAACCTGTGTCGCAACGCTTCATCCGATCACGCTGAACAGCCTGCGCTGCCGAAGGTGCTGGCGTCTGTGCGGCAGCTGGGATGACGAGGCAGACGATGATCGGCAGGATGCCGCTGAGCGAGCGCATGGCGGTGATGCTCCCGGCAAGGGGCGGAAGCCTAGCAAGGGATAGCTGGTGCAGCTAAGGCGGCAGCGGCAGTCACCGTATCGCGGACGTGCCAGAGACTGCGCAGGTGTGATCCATTAGATCCTCCGCGCTCGCACGCGGTGCCCGGTAGGCCAACACGTAGAAGCCAGGCTCGGGATCACCCACCGGGGTGGCGACCGCCCCGAAGCTCGTTTCCCGCAAGTCGCGTCGGCCCGGCAGCCGGGCGAGCGCCGCGAAGAGGTTGAAGCGCTCCGCCTCCCCCGCCGGCACGCGCATAGCGAAGTAGCGGTCACCCGCGAGCGGTACGGGGAACGGCGCCCAGGTGGCGCGGACGCCGTGTCCGTGCGCTCGCAAGGCCGCCAGCACCCGCGGCTTCATGAAGTCGAGGTGGATGTGGAGCTGGTCCTGGCTCCGGCCGCGGGCGGAGTTCACCGCCAAACCGACCTTCGCGACCGGCGCGCTGCCCTTCAGCGGGTCCAAGACGAAGCGGCGCGCTGTAAGGGCGGCCCGCCAGTAGGCGGTCCCCCTCCCCACTCGCAGCGTGAGCGCCTCAAGGCCGGCCACGGTGTCCGTCGGCATGACGACGACGTGCGTCGGCTCACCCGGCGCGCGGAGTACCGCCGTGCTGGGACGGTCCCTGTCACCGAGGACCACGTCGAGGCAGGGGAAGGTCCAGCCCGCGAGCTTCTTGGCGAGGACGCAAGTTTTCAGCGCCACCCAAAGCACGTCCCGGCTCGGATCATCAGTTGCGTGGCCGGCAGCAGGTGATGCGGCCAGGAGGATCGCCAAGGGCAGGCTGCGGCGCACGGTGACCTCTACGGTCGGCCAGCCAGCGCCCAAGATGCTGCTGCGACCGATCGCTTTATGGCCGAGCCGTCGGTCGTCCGCCACAGGGCGACAGGGACACGACTGCGCTCACCGTCATGGCTTGGACGGTCATTTCACCCGACAGGGCTATCAAGACAAGGGACGGAGTAGCACCGGCGGCTCTTAAATTTGTCGAGGTTACCCACAGCGTTACCCACAGGTTCTAAAGGCTGCTTCAGAGCTTTAAGATATCGGTCTAAGTGGTTGTAATTGGTGGTGAGCGCGTTGGGGTTCGAACCCAAGACCTACAGATTAAAAGTCCGTTGCTCTACCAGCTGAGCTACGCGCTCGCGTCCGCCGTGCGGTCGGCCGCGCGGGCCGGGCCCGGGGAGGCGTGGGTGGAATAGGGGAGGCCGCCGGACGGGTCAACATGGGCGTGGCCCGCGCGGCGTCGCATCCGGGGCGCGCGGGCGCCGTCGTGCCGCGCGGGCGCCATGGTCTGCTGGCATCGGCGGTCGAACGCCCCCTCCTTGGGCCGGAAGGCCAGCCGTGATCCCTCCCCTCTCCTCCCCGGCGTCGTCCTCCCGCCGCTGGCGGCGCTTCGCCGGGACCTTCGCCCTCGCCGGCCTCGGGGCCGGCCTCGCCGCGATCGGTTTCGTCGCCGCGATGGACCCCTACGGCCTTCGCGCGCGCCCGGGCCGGCCGGGGGCGATCATGGATCGCAACCAGCGCTTCATGTATCCGCGGATCGCCCGCGCGGGCGGGTACGATGCGGCGGTGTTCGGCACCTCGACGGCGCGCCTCATCGACCCGAACGCCCTCGACCGGGCGTTCGGGGCGCGCTTCGCCAACCTAGCCGTCAATGCCGCGACGCCGGACGAGCAGCGCACCCTGGCGCGGCTGTTCCTGCGCCGGAACACCGTGCACGCGGTGCTGTTCGCGCTCGATTCGACGTGGTGCGCCGCCGACGCGCCCCGCCGCACCGCACATCCGTTCCCGGACTGGCTCTATGCGGAGGGCGCGCCCTGGGGCTGGCTGCGGCAGGTGAACGGGCAGAGCCTCGGGATCGCGGCCCAGGTCGCGCTCAACCGCCTCGGCCTCGCCCCGGCCCGCATCCGCGGCGACGGGTTTTCCGTGTTCACGCCGCCGGAGGCCAGCTACAACCCGGTCCGCGCCGCGCGCCACATCCGTGGCGGCGGCAGCCCGCTCGATCCGGAGGCGGCCGGCCCGGGCACGCCTCCCCCGGCCCAGGCCGGCGACGCCATGCCCATGCTCGATGCGTTCGATGCGCTGCTGGCCTCCGTGCCGGACGCGGCGCGCAAGCTCGTCGCCTTCATGCCGGTCCACGTGGCGGCGCAGGGGGCGGCCGGCACGCCGGCGGGCGCGCGCGAGGCCGCCTGCAAGGCGCGGGTCGCCGCGATCGGCCGGGCGCGGGGGGCGCTGGTGGTGGATTTCCGGCTGCCCTCGCCGATCACGACGCGCGACGAGAACTACTGGGATGCCCTGCACTACCGCCTGCCGGTGGCGGCCCGCATCGTCGAGGGCCTGCAGGCCGCCGCGGAGACGGGGGCGGACGCGGCCGACGGCAGCTACCGGGTGCTGGCGCATCCGTGATGCGCCCATGCCGCGTCTGATGGGCGAGGACCGCTTGGGCAGGGCCCCATGAGCAACGACCCATGAGGTCCGGCGGAGAGCCGGCGCCCGGCCGTCGCGCGGGGGCAGGCCTCGATGGGGCGGGCTCATCAAGGCCCGGCATCACCCGGCCTCAGCCCGCGGCGGCGTCGCGCTCGGCCCGGGCCCAGCCCTCGCGGGTTGCGTCGCAGAACGCGGCGAGGCGGCCCTCGGCGATGGCCGCCCGCATCCCGGCCATGAGGTCCTGGTAGTAGGACAGGTTGTTCCAGGTCAGCAGCATCATCCCCAGGATCTCGTCCGAGCGGACGAGGTGGTGGAGGTAGGCGCGGGAATACGCGCTCGCCGCCTCGCAGGGGGAGGTCTCGTCCAGCGGCCGCGTGTCCTCGGCGTGGCGGGCGTTGCGCAGGTTGATCCGGCCGTGGCGGGTGTAGGCGAGGCCGTGGCGGCCGGCCCGCGTCGGCATCACGCAATCGAACATGTCGATGCCGCGCGAGACCGAGCGCATCAGGTCGTCCGGGGTGCCGACGCCCATCAGGTAGCGCGGCTTGGCCCGCGGCAGGTGCGGCTCCACCGTCTCGATCATGGCGAGCATCACCGCCTGCGGCTCGCCGACCGCGAGGCCGCCGATGGCGTAGCCCTTGAGGTCGAGGCCGGCGAGCGCGCGGGCGCTCTCGACCCGGAGCTCCGGCACGTCGCCGCCCTGCACGATCCCGAACAGAGCCTTGCCCGGCTGCTCGCCGAAGGCGGTGCGGCAGCGCTCGGCCCAGCGCAGGGAGAGGCGCATCGCCTTCTCGATCGCCTCGCGCTCGGCCGGCAGGCGCACGCACTCGTCGAGCTGCATCTGGATGTCGGAGCCGAGCAGGCCCTGGATCTCGATCGAGCGCTCCGGCGACATGTGGTGGGCGGTGCCGTCGACATGCGAGCGGAAGGTCACGCCCTGCTCGTCGAGCTTCCGGAGCGCCGACAGCGACATCACCTGGAAGCCGCCGGAATCGGTGAGGATCGGCCCGTCCCAGCGCATGAAGCGGTGCAGGCCGCCAAGCCGCGCCATCCGCTCGGCGCCCGGGCGCAGCATCAGGTGATAGGTGTTGCCAAGCACCACGTCGGCGCCGAGCGCGCGCACCTGGCTCGCATACATGGCCTTAACCGTGCCGGCGGTGCCGACCGGCATGAAGGCCGGCGTGCGGATCGTTCCCCGCGGCATGGTGATCGCCCCGGTGCGGGCGGCGCCGTCGGTGGCGTGGACGGCGAAGGTGAAGTCTGTGTCGGACATGCTGAGGTGAGACGGCTTCCAGGTTGCCTCGGGCAGCGCCCCCTCGCCCCACAGATCTCGGGCTTGCCCGAGATCTGTGTACCCGGTGCCCAAATCGGGCAAGCCTGATTTGGGTGCGGAAGAGGGTGGCCCGCGAACCGGGTCGGGAGAGGGGAGCGACGCTTCCGGATACGGCGCTCCCCTCTCCCGACCCCTGTTCACGCAGGGGCCACCCTCCCCCGCGACGGGGGGAGGGAGATGTGCGGTGTCGGTCAGCCCTATCAGACCTGGGCCGGAAACAGCAGGCTCGAATCGCCGTAGGAGTAAAACCGGTAGCCCTCGGCGATCGCGTGCGCGTAGGCGGCGCGCATGGTGTCGAGGCCGGAGAAGGCCGAGACCAGCATGAACAGGGTCGAGCGCGGCAGGTGGAAGTTGGTCATCAGCGCGTCGACCGCGCGGATGCGCGTGCCGGGGGTGATGAAGATCTCGGTCGGGCCGGCGAAGGGGTGGAGGCGCCCGTCCGCGTCGGCCGCGCTCTCCAGCAGGCGCAGCGCGGTGGTGCCCACCGCCACGATCCGCCCGCCCGCCGCCCGCACCGCGTTCAGGCGCTCGGCGGTCTCGGCCGCCAGGAAGCCGATCTCGGCGTGCATGCGGTGGTCGGCGGTGTCCTCGGCCTTGACCGGCAGGAACGTGCCGGCGCCGACATGCAGGGTGACCGTGTGGCGGCCGATCCCGGCGGCGTCCAGCCGCGCCAGAAGGCCGTCGGAGACGTGCAGCCCGGCGGTGGGAGCGGCGACGGCGCCGGGGTTGCGGGCGTAGACCGTCTGGTAGTCGGTGGCGTCCCGCGCGTCGGTGGGGCGCTTGCCCGCGATGTAGGGCGGCAGCGGCAGCTCGCCGATGGCGGCGACGGCCTCGTCAAGGGCCGGCCCGGCGAGGTCGAAGCGCAAGGTGATCTGGCCGCCCTCGCCCTTGGCCGCGACGGTGGCGTCGAGGCCGCCGAGCTCGCAGGGCTCGCCGGCCCCGTGCCGGCCGAAGACGACGCGGTCGCCCGGCGCCAGGCGCTTGGCCGGCCGGGCGAAGGCGCGCCAGCGGTCCGGCGCCTCGCGCAGATGCAGCATCACCTCCGTGCGCTGGCCGGGCGCGCCGGGCCGGGTGCGGATGCCGCGAAGGCGCGCCGGGATCACCCGGGTGTCGTTGAAGACCAGGGCGTCGCCCCGGCGCAGCAGGCCGGGAAGGTCGGCGACGCGGGCATCGGTCAGGCCGTCGCCGGGGCGCACGACGAGCAGGCGCCCGGCGCCGCGCGGTTCGGCCGGGCGCAGCGCGATGCTGGCCTCGGGCAGGTCGAAATCGAACAGGTCCACGCGCATGGGGCTCGCACCTGCACCGGCGCGCGCCGGGAATCAATGCGGCGCGGCGTGCGTGGAACCGCGCCGGACCGGCTTCCGTTCACGGCAGGCGCGATCCTCCCGTCTCGACTTGGAGCCTCCATGCCCTGGTACGCCGTGCGTCCCCGCGATCCCGCCGACCCGCGCTGGCCGCTGCCGGGCAAGCCGCAGATCGTGCTCAAGGGCGAGGACCCCGCCGACGCGCGCGCAAAGTTCGAGCAGGCCTATCCGAGCACGCCGTTCGGCACGCCCGCCACCCCGGTCCCCGATGGCGCGGGCGGGTTCGAGGGTGAGGCGGAGGCGCTGATCGTCGAGGAGACGACGGAACCCGCCGCGCCGCATTAGGCGTTTTGCTGAGGACGTTTGACGGCGAGCACCATCGCCTGAGGGGAGGGATGCATGGCGGCGCAGGCGGAGCGGATCACTCTTGACGGGCAGCTCGTCGGCTACTGGGCGCGCGAGGCCGGCCGCCTCGAGGCGCTCGCCGCCGCGGCCCGGTTCGCCTGGCAGAGGCGCCGCCTCCTGCGCAAGGCCGCCGCCGCGCGGGCCCAGGGGGCGCGCAGCGAGGCGCGCGAAGCCGCACGCGCCGACGGGACCGCTCCGGCCGCGTGATCCGCGATAGCCGCGGCTAAGTTCCATTCCCCGCGGTGCAAGGTGTGCTGCCGCCTTGAACCTTTTCCGTGGCCTTGAACCTGTGCCGTGGCCTTGTGCCGGCGCGGTCGATTAAGGCCGCCGGGTCGATCGCCCGGACCCGTCATGAGCCGCACCCAGAAAGCCGCCCTCGCCAGTGCCGTCGTCGGCCTGGTGGTCACGGGGCTGAAGTTCCTCGCCTACTGGCTCACCGGCAGCCTCGCGCTGTACTCGGATGCGCTCGAGAGCATCATCAACGTGGTCGCGGCGCTCAGCGCGTTCGTGGCCCTGCGCGTCGCCGGCCTGCCGGCCGACGACGACCACCCCTACGGCCACCACAAGGCGGAGTTCTTCTCAGCGGTGATCGAGGGGGCGCTGATCATCGTCGCGTCGCTGCTGATCCTGCGCGAGGCGTATTACGGCATCCTGGCCCCGAAGCCCGTCGACGCCCCCGCCCTGGGGCTGGCCATCAACGCCGGCGCCACGGTGATCAACGCGGTGTGGGCGTGGGCGCTGCTGCGCTGGGGCAAGGCCTGGCGCTCGCCGGCGCTGGTCGCCGACGGCCGCCACGTGCTCGCCGACGTGTTTACCTCGGGCGGCGTGCTCGTCGGCGTCGGCCTGGTGCTGGCGACCGGCATCCCCGTGCTCGATCCGGTCGTCGCCGGCCTGGTGGCCCTGAACATCCTGTGGTCCGGCTGGAAGATGGTCCGCGAATCCGTCGACGGGCTGATGGACCGGGCGGCGCCGGGCGAGATGGTCGGGCAGATCCGCGCGCTGATCTCGCTGCACGGCGAGGGCGCGCTGGAGGCGCACGACGTGCGGACGCGCTACGCGGGCCAAGCGACCTTCATCGACTTCCACCTCGTGGTGCCCGGCGAGATGAGCGTGCGCGAGGCGCACGAGATCTGCGACCGGCTCGAGGACGCGCTCGAGACCACGATCCCCGGCGCCGTGGTGGTGATCCACGTGGAGCCGTCCGAGCACGCGAAGTTCCGCGGCGTGCCGGTGCTCTGACCGAGTCTCCTGGCACCAATTCCCCTGGCACCAAGTCCCCTGGCACCAAGTCCCCTGGCACCGTGTCCCCCGGCACCGAGTCCCCTGACAGCAGCTCCCCTGGCAGGATCTCGTGGGCCGGGCTTCCGGGTTCGGAACCCACCGGGACCCGGGGCCCGGGGCGTCTGCGCACTCTGCCACGCCCGCGAATGAATGCAACTTACGGTCGGATCGGACCCAGGGGTTTCAAAGTTCGTTAACCAGGTTCTCAGATTGTACCGAGTGCCGCGATACGTTCAGGAGTTGTTATCGAACGGGGCGCGGCCGAGCATGGTGCGGCTGAAGGCCTATGATGGTGTGTGCTTCTCCTGTCGATCGAGATGCTGGCCGGCGCGGCCGGACGGCGGGCCGCCTCGCGGTCGCCCTCGCCTGTGCGGCCGCCCTGTCGGGTTGCATGGCGACCCGGGCGCGGGAGGCCTCCCACCCTGCGATCCGTGACGTCGCCCAGACGGGATCGATCCCGGAGGTGCCGCCGGCGGTCGTCGCCGCGGCGCAGGAGGAGGTCGGGCGCACCATGCGCCTCGGGCTGATGAACTACCGCCTCAACGTCGGCGACAACCTCGAGATCTCGCTGCTGATCGATTCCAGCGTGGTGCAGCCGACCTACCGGCTGAACCCGAACGATGAGTTCGACGTCGATTTCCGGACCCACCCGGAATACAACCGTACGGTTGTAGTCCGGCCGGACGGGCGGATCTCGCTTCCGGGCAAGAACGGCATCATGGTCGCCGGGCTGTCGCCCGAGCGCGCCGCCACCCTGATCCGCGAGACCTACGACGACGTCCTGATCAACCCGGTCGTCACGGTCCTGCTGCGCAAGTTCCGCACGCCGATCGACGACTTCCGCGACCTGACCCAGCGGTCCGACATCGGCCGCGTCAAGCTGATGGCGATCGAGCCGGACGGCAAGATCAACCTGCCGATGGTGCCGCCGGTCCAGGCGGCCGGCCGCACCGTCAACGAGGTCTCGGCCGCGCTCGCCGCCGCCTACCGGCATCACCTCGCCTCGGTCAGCCCGAGCGTGCGGCTGGCGTCGCTGGTGCCGGCCAACACCATGGTGTTCGGCGAGGTCCGGGTGCCCGGCCCGGTCACGCTGTCGGGCGCCCGGACGCTGGCCCAGGTGCTCGGCACCGCCGGCGGCATCCTGCCGACCGCCGCGGGCGACGCGGTGCGGATCATCCGCTTCGACAGCGGTGCGCAAGGAGGCGCGCAAGGGGCGGTGCAGGTCGTCGACATCGGCGTGCCGGGCCTGGCCGACTCGATCGTCGTGCCGCCGAACGCCACGGTCTACGTGCCGCCCTCGGTGCTGGCCAAGACCGCGCGCGCGGTCGACCTCGTGGTCCGCCAGATCCTGCTCTTCAACGGCACCGGCTTCGGGGTGAACTACATCACCGGCCCCGCCGCCACGACCTCCACCAGCACCACGGCGAGGGCCGCCCTATGAGCGCGACCGAGACCGCCCTCGAGCCGCGCAGGTTCGACCGACCCGGCTTCGACCTGCGCGACGGGCTCGGAGCCCTGTTCCGCCATGCCCGCCCGGCGCTGCTGATCCTGGCGGCGGCGCTGGTCGGCGCCGGGATCTACCTGCTGCTGACCCCGACCGAGTACACGGCCGACGCCAAGCTCATCATCCGCCTCGGCCGCGAGAAGGCGGCTGCGCCGATCGGCGGCGGCACCAACCAGAACTACATGTTCTCCGAGCGCGCGCAGAACGTGAACAACGAGATCGAGATCCTGCGCGACCCGAGCATCGTGCGCGGCGAGTTCGAGGCGCTGAAGGCGATCACGCCGGTGGGCGACCTCGGCCCGCCGCCCGAGGATTGGGGCGCGTGGCTCGTCTACCAGGGCCGCCAGCTCGTCCGCGTCGCCAAGGGGGTCAAGACCTGGGTCGTCGACACCGCCCGCATCCCCTTCGAGGCGATCGGCCTGCTGCGTCATCTCAGCCCGGACGAGAAGCTGTACGAGGCCTACCTCGCCTCGTTCAAGGTCGTGTTCGTCAAGGAGACGGACGTGATCGTCACCGGCTTCACCTGGACCGACCCGAACTTCGCCGCAGCCGCCCTCAACCGCCTGCTCGACGCCTACAAGCGCCGCCACGTCGAGGTCTACGCCGACGAGACGCCGGCCTCGTTCTACGCGGGCAAGCTGGAACGCGCCCGCGCCGAGCTCGCCGCGATCGACCAGCAGCTCGGCAAGTACCTCAAGGGCGCCAACACCGCGAGCTTCGCGATCGAGCAGCAGAACGACCTCGGCACGCTCGCCGACCTCGCCCGCCAGAAGTCGGCGGCGCAGATCGAGCGCGAGGGCGTCGAGACCCGGCTGAAGCGCACCAAGGAATCGGGGCCCGACCGCTGGCAGCCGACGCCGCCGGACGCCGACCCGACGGTCGCCGCCTTCGATCAGCGCTTCGCCGAGCTGCGCACCCGGCGCTCGGAGCTCGCGACGCGGTTCCGCCCCGCCGCGCCGGAATTCGCGAGCCTCGACCGCGACCTCACCGAGCTCGCCCGCCAGAAGTACCGGGCCCTGATCAGCGCCGACACCACCCGGCTGGCGGTGCTCGCCGAGAAGATCGCGGCGATCTCCAACATCGAGGCGTCGCGGCGGCAGGCGGCGATCGGCCAGAGCGACGCCTCGCTCGCCTTCGGCCGGCTCGGCCAGCAGAAGAGCCTGCTCACCGACGAGATCACCCAGACCCAGCGCCGCATCGACGAGCTGAAGACCGGCACCGGCCTCGATTCGCAGTCGGTCACCTCCTCCTCGCTTGTCGCCCGCGCGGTGCCGCCGCGGCTGCCGAGCGGGCCGAACCGCCTGCTGATCCTCGGGCTCGCGGCCGGCCTCGGCCTCGTCGCGGCCCTCGCCTACGTCGCGCTCGCCGAGATCCTCGCCCAGACCTACCGCAGCGCGTCGGACGTGGCGCGCTCCCTCCGGGTGCCGGTGCTCGCCGCCCTCCCCTTGCGGAACGAGGGCCGCGCCGAGCCGCAGCGGACCCGTGCCCCCGGCCTCCGCGGAGCCCACGCATGATCGCCGCCGCGTTCCACGATCCCGCCGTGCCGGACCGCCTCGACCTGGAGCCGGCCCTGGTCCAGCTCAACCGCCGCGAGGGGCCGCCGCTCCGCCGCATCGGCGTCACCGCGGTGCAGGCCGGCGACGGCGTCACCTCGCTCGCTCGCCAGCTCGCCGGGCTCTATGCCCGCCGCGACCTCGACGTGGTGCTGATCGAGGCGAACTGGGCCAAGCCCGCGCTGGCCGCCGCCTACGGCCTCTCGGGCAAGCCGGGCTTCGCCGACATCGTGCTCGGCGCCGTCGCGCCGCTCGACGGCGTCCACGCGGTCGCCGACGGCTTCCACGTCGTCCCCGCCGGCACCCCGGCCTCGATCCGCGAGGCCGGACTCGACGACGCCCGGGTCGAGGCCTTCCTCGGCCTGGTCGACCAGCGCTACCACCTCGCGATCCTCGATTGCGCGCCGATCGGGCAGATCGGCGACACCGCGGCCCTGAGCCCCCTCGTCGACGGCTTCGTTGTCGTCGTCGGGGCCGAGCGGACCCGGCGGGTCGTGGCCGAGCAGGCGATGCGCGACCTCGACGCGGCCGGCGGGACCGCGCTCGGCGTCGTCCTCAACCGGACCCGGCGGCCGATCCCCGACTGGCTCTACCGGCGGCTCGGATGAGGGCCGCGCTCCGCACCCTCCCCCCGCTGGCGATCGGCGCCGGCGCCGCCGCGATGGCCGTGTCGCTGGCGAGCGTGCCGCTGAAGTTCGCCGTCGTCGGGCTCGTCGCGCCGCTGGGCGCGCTCGGCGCCCTGATCCTGGGCCAGCGCGTCCGGCTGACGCCGTTCCTGCTCGTCGCCTTCGCGGTCGGATTGACGGTCAAGCTCGACGTCAGCATGTTCCAGCACTTCGAGGCGGTCGGCCAGTACCTGCCGAGCATCGGCGGCGGCGCCGGGCTCACCGTCAGCGTCGCCTTCCTCGTGGCGCTGACGCTTATCGCCTTCAAGCTCGTCGGCATCGGCGAGGCGCGCCCGCAGCGCCTGTCGCTCGATCCGCCCCTGGTGCTGACGCAGGCCGCCTTCATGGCGGCAGGCGTGCTCTCGCTCGCGAACGCGGGCGACCCCGCCTACCTGTGGTTCGACGAGTGGCGCTTCCTCACGCTGCTCGTCGTCTCGGTTTCGATCGCCAACTTGAGCCCCCGCGACGTCCGCACCCTGGCGCTGGCGATCTGCGTCCTCTGCCTGGTGCAGACGGCGGCGGCGGCGGTGCAGTACGTCACCGGCTCGGAGCTCGGCCTCGGCGTGCTCGGCGAGGAGCAGATCGTCGAGGAGAACATCAACTTCCAGGCCCAGCGCCGCGCCGCCGGCTTCAAGGTCCACCCCAACATCCTCGGCTACTATTACGAGGTGGTCTGGCCGCTCGCGCTGGCGCTGGCGCTGTCCCGCGGCCCGACCTGGCTGCGCCTCGTCGGCGCGGCCGGCGCGCTCTCGGCGCTGGGCGGCGTGGTGCTGACCCTGTCGCGGGCCTCGTGGCTGACCTACCCGCTCTCGGCGACGCTCGTCGTGCTGCTGGTCTACCGCGACCGGCTGCTCACGCGGGCGAGCCTGATCGTCGCCGGCCTCCTCCTCCTCGTGGGCGTGATCGCCGCGATCGTCGTCGGGCCGATGATCTGGGAGCGCCTGTTTGCCGACGACGGCGGCTCGGCGGCGCAGCGCGGCCCGCTCAACGCGGCGGCGCTGGCGCTGTTCGCGCAGTTCCCGATCCTCGGGGTCGGCTTGAACAACTTCGGCAACATGTTCGCGACCCTCGACCAGACCGGCCTGTCGCGGCTCGCCGGGTTGTTCGACCGCTCCAACCACGTCGTCCACAACCTGCACATCCTCGTCCTCACCGAGGTCGGCGTCGTCGGGTACGCCGCCTTCGCCCTGGTCTTCGGGATCGGGCTGTGGCGGGGCTTTTCCGCGATCCGGCGCGCGCCGGTCGGCGATCCGCTCGCCGCGATCGCCGGCGCCTCGGCGATCGGGCTGCTCGCCCACCTCCTCCACGGCCTCGTCGACCCGGGCTTCCGCCTCAACCTCGGCATCGCCGAGCTGCTCTACACCGCGCTCGGGATGATCGCCGCGGTGGCGGCGGCGCAGCGCGCCCCCCGCCCTGCCGACCTGAGCGCGGGTCCCCTCTCCCATGGGGAGAGGGACAGGGTGAGGGGCGTGACTTTTCCGGACGACGCACGCCCCTCACCCCAGCCCTCTCCCCCTGGGAGAGGGAGCCGCGTGATGTCGCGCGGTATCCGATCCGAGCGTCCCGAACGACGAAGCGCGAGCCTGCGATGACCCCCGCCCTCAGCGTCCTCATCGTCACCTACAAGTCGGGCGCCGACATCGACACCTGCCTCGCCCTGCTGGCGGCGAGCCGGATCGACCGCGCCTACGAGGTGATCGTCGTCGACAACGCCTCGGGCGACGGAACCGCCGAGCGGATCGCGGCCGACTGGCCCGGGATCCGGGTGATGGCGGAGACCGAGAATCACGGCTTCGCCGGCGCCAACGCGCTGGCCTATGCGGCGTCGCGGGGCGCGGCGATCCTGCTGCTCAACCCGGACGCGTACCTGCGCGATCCGGACGCGGTCTCGGCGGCGCTGGCGCATCTCGACGCCCACCGCCAGGTCGGCGCCGTCGGCCTGCGCCTCGTCTTCGAGGACGGACGCCATCAGGTCGGCGATGCCGGGTTCGAGCCGCGGCCGCTCACCGTCGCCGTGCATGCGGCCGGGCTGTCGGGGCGGTTCGGCCTGCGCGGGGTCTACCTCGCGGGCGGTCAGGCGCGGGCGCCGGGGCCGGTCTCCGTCGACTGGCTCTGCGGCGCCTTCCTGATGCTGCGGCGCGAGGCGGTCGAGGCGATCGGCGGCCTGTCGAGCCCGCTGTTCCTCTACGGCGAGGACGTCGACTGGGGCTGCCGGCTGCGCGACGCCGGATGGCGGGTCGACTACCTGCCGGGCCGCAGCGTGGTCCACCTCCAGGGCGGCTCGGGCAGCAACCGCTCCGCCCGCTGGCTCGACGGGCTCGCCGGCGTCTACGCCCTGCGCAACGGCGGCCGGCGGCTGTCGTCGCCGGCCTTCTTCGCGGTGCCGCTCTGGCTCGGGTTCACGGCGCGCGCCGCCGCCTACGGGCTGCTCGGCCGCCTGCGGCGGCGGCCGGACCTCCTGAGCAAGAGCCGCGACATGAAGCGTTTCGCGGCTCACCTTGCCAATACAGTCGAGACCAGATCGCGCTGATCGCTCAGCGCTTCCTGATGAAGACCATGTGGTAGCCCTTGAGCGGACCCGGCGTGAGCCGGAACAGCAGTTCCCAGAACTTACCCAGGACGATGTTCTCGCCATGATAGAACGGTTGCCCATCGAACGCGTAGGTGAAGTGCTCGAACCGGTCAGTTGGGAAAAGCCGCTTCCGCGCCGCTTCCGTGTTCATCGTGTAGAGCGGCACGAAGGAGTCGATCTCGACGCGGCGTGGCTCGACCATGCGCAGCACGCGGGCGTGCAGGCGCTTGGGGATCAGGCGGGCGCCGATCCCGACATAGCCCCAGCGGTTGGGCGTCCAGGCGCAGAGCCAGCCGCCGGGCGCGAGGATGCGGCCGAGCTCCTCCGCCGTCCGCTCGGGCGTCTCGATGTGCTCCAGCACCGAGAAGGCGGAGATCAGGTCGAAGCTGGCATCCGGGAAGGGCAGCAGCCCGTCGTGGCCGACGAGCTCGACGGCGTCCGCCGTCTCGTTTCCGAGAACCGCCTCGTCGACGTCGCAGGCGGTGACGTGGGCGCAGCGCCCGCGGAAGTCCCCGAGCTGGCGGCGCAGTGGAACCGGGTCATGGCTCCACTTGCCGCGTCCGGCGCCGAACTCCATGACCCGCATGTCGGGGCGCAGCAGCGCGTTGACGCGGACGATGTACTCCATCCGGTGGTCCTGCCGGGAGTAGCCCCCGGCCCCCATCTCGCGGAACAGCCGCTCCTCGACGGTGACCGGCTCGCGGCGGGGTATCGCGTCCTGGCGCAGAAGGGTGTCGTGGCCCATGGTTCGTCCTCCTCAAGCGATGGGATGGTGGGGACGCGCCGCGCGCGGGCGTCCGATGGCGACCGGCGCGCCGACGCGGCGCGGCCGGCGGTGGCGATCCTCGGCACGCGGGGCGTCCCCGCGGCGCATGGCGGCTTCGAGACGCTGGCCGAGCGCCTTGCGCTGGAACTGGTCGCGCGCGGCTGGCGGGTCGAGGTCTATTGCCAGGTCGACCGGCCGACCGCGCCCTCGACCTGGCGCGGCATCGACCTGATCCCGGTCCAGGCCGCGGGCGACGGCCCGCTCGCCACGATCCTGTTCGACTGGAAATGCACCGTGCGGGCGGCGTTCCGTCCGGCCCTGCCCCTGGTGCTCGGCTACAACACCGCCGCGTTCTCCCTGCTCTACCGGCTGACCGGGAAGCGCAGCGTGATGAACATGGACGGGATCGAGTGGCGCCGCGACCGCTGGTCGAAACCCGCCAAGGTCTGGTTCTGGCTGAACGAGCATTGCGGCAGCCTGTTCTCGACGCATCTCGTCGCCGACCACCCCGAGATCGCCCGCCACCTCGCCCGCGTCAGCCCGAAGCGCCGCATCACCACCATCGCCTACGGGGCGGACCCGGTCGCCGATGCGCCGGTCGCCGCGCTCGATGCGCTCGGGATCGAGCCGCAGCGCTACGGCCTGGCCATCGCCCGCATCGTGCCCGAGAACCTCGTGCTGCAGGTGGTCCGCGCCTGGAGCGAGGTCAGCCCAGGCCTGCCCCTGGTGGTGCTCGGCAAGCTCTCGGAGACCGATGCCTACCACCGCGCGGTGCGCGCGGCCGCCGGGCCGGACGTGATCCTCGCCGGCGCGATCTACGAGGCGGACCGCGTCGCGGCGCTGCGCCGGCACGCCCGCTTCCACATCCACGGGCACACGGTCGGCGGCACCAACCCGTCGCTGGTCGAGGCGCTCGGCGCCGGCTCGCCGGTGCTGGCCCACGACAACGTCTTCAACCGGTGGGTGGCGGGTCCCGATGCCGCCTATTTCGGCGACGAGACCGAGCTGCGCCATGGCATCGTGCGGCTCGCCCGCGCGCCGGCCGGGCACCTCGCGGCGATGTCGTCCGGCTCGCGGGCACGCCACGCCGAGGCGTTTGCCTGGGACGGCATCTTCGACGCCTACGAGCGCGTGCTGCGGGCGCAGCTCCCCGCCGCCCGCACGCGCCGCCGGAGCGCGGCCCGCGTCGAGGTCGCGGGCTGACGCGCCCCGCCGGCCCGCCGCCGGACGGTGCCGGGCCGCGTGATCGCGAACGTGGGCGCGGCTCATGCGGCGCTCCTGTCCTGGGCGATCGCGGAATCCTGCACGATCCCGGGATCCCGGCCGAGCGTGGAGACGCTGGTCTGGCGCAGGCGCTGCATCGAGACGGTCCCGGCCGGGATGTCCCGCAGGGTGGCGACGCCGACGCCGACCATCGCCGCATCGCCGATCGTCACCGCGCCCATGACCAGGGCGTGCGCGCCGACCACGACCCCGTCGCCGAGGTGCGGCGCGTCCGGCGGGAACGGCGCGGCGGCCAGCACCGGCCGGTCCGGCGCGACCACCACCGCCGGCAGGATCACAAGGTCGCGTCCCGCCGTGCCGCAGAAGGCGATCCGTGCCGGGTGCGGCACGAACAGCCCGGGGCCGATCCGCGATCCGGGATGGAAGGACGCGCCGGTGAGGCGCACCGACAGCCCGGCGACGGCGGCGGCCGTCCGCCGCCACCCGCGCCGGTGCAGCAGGTGGGCGACGCGGTGGAACACGGCGCACTGCATCGCCGGCAGCAGCACCATCATCGCCGCGCGGGAGCGCGACATCGGCCTGCCGCCGCTGATCTGGCGCACGATCCGCTCGAGGTCGGCGGCGAGCAACCTGCGCAGGACCGCCGGGCGGGCGTGGTCGAGGACCGATTCGGAGGGCGTCCGGTCGTCGCTCACGACACGGCGCTCCGTCCCGGCAGCGCGCGCCAGTCGGTCGGTGCCAGGTCGGTGTCGGCGTCGAGATCCTTGAGCACGAGGCAGCGCGGCCCGACCCGGGACCGGTCGCCGATCAGCACCGCGCCCAGCACGATCGAGGCCGGCTCGAGGACCACGTCGTCGCCGAGGCGCGGCAGCCCCGGGCCGCCGCCGACGTCGCGGTCCGGGGTCTTGTAGAGGCCGCCGATCGAGGCCTGGAAGCCGAAGGCGGCGTCGCGGCCGACGGCGCCCGCGATGATCGTGCCGTAGGGATGGGGCAGGAACATCCCGCCGGCGATCCGGGTCGAGGGCGGGATGTCCGAGCCCGTCAGCCAGCCGTTGACGATCCAGAGCAGCCAAGCCGCCATCCGCCAGCCGTTCTCGTGGGCGTAGCGCGACATCCGGTAGAGCCAGATCGCCTGGTAGCCGCGGCGCAGGCGCACCGGGCCGGGGATGCGGCGCGCCCAGTGCGCCCGGTCGGCGCGCAGCGCCGCGCGGGTCTCCGCCCAGGAGATCGCTGTGCCTGCGGCGGTCTCGGTCCCCGCGAGATCCCGGGCCGCGAGCATGTCGGCTGGCTTAGGCATGTCACTCTCTTTACGGTTGTATAATACTTATAAGCGCAACCATAAGGCGATTTTCGAGGTATGCGTCGTCTGGGTCGTGCTATCCTACAATCATAGGTAGCATTTTTCCGGCGAAAATCACCGAAAGATGCGTATGGTGGTGAATCGAACCGATACGGGCCGGGACCGAAGGGGGATGCGCTACGGCATCAACCTGGTCGGTCAGGCGGCCGGCCGCGGCATCTACCTGCTCGCGGGTTTCGCGGCCTTCGTGATGGTCGCGAAGGGGGCGGGGCCTGAGGTGCTCGGCCATTACGGCATCGCGCTCGCCGCCCTGGCGATCGCCCTGATCGCCGCCGATTTCGGCACGACGCTGACCTTCGCCGCCCGCATCGGCGCCTGCGCGCCGGAGGCGCGGGCCGACGCGCTCGCGGGCGTGCTCTCCGCCCGCCTCATCCTCGGCGCGGGGACGGGCCTCGCGCTGCTCGGCGCCTTGCCGCTGCTCCCGCCACCGACGCGGCCCGCGCTGGCGCTGGCGGCGCTCGCCATGCCGCTCGTCGCCGTCCGCTTCCTCGACGCGCTGTTCCAGGTCTGCGGCCGGCCCGGCTGGTCGGCCTATCCCTCGCTCGCCAACGCCGCCGTCCTGGTCGTCGGGACCGCGCTGGCGCTCGCCCTCGACGCGCCGGAGGCGGTGCTGCCCCTCGTCGCGGTGGCGGCCGGGGCGGCCTACGGCGCCCTCGGCCTCGTCCTCGCCGGGCGCCTCGTGCCGCTGCGGGCCGCCTCGCCGCGGATCGGCCTCGCCACGATCCGGCAGGCCGCCGGCGTCGGCATCTCCAACGCGCTGGGCACGCTCAATGCCCGCATCGGCCTGCTCGCGCTCGCCGCCTTGGCCGGCGCGGCCGAGGTCGGGCTGTTCACCGCCGGCTACCGCTTCTTCGAGCTCGGCGTCGCCGTCGCGATCACGCTCGCCGCGCCCCTGGTGCCGGTGTTCGGGCGCGCCGTCGGCTCCGGCACCTTGCTGGCGCAGGCCCGTCTCGCGCTGCGTCTCGTGCTCGCCGCCGCCGGTCCCGGCGTGGTCGCGGCCTGGGTGCTCGCCGACCCGCTGGTCCGCCTGCTGTTTGGGCCGGACTACGCCGCCAGCGTGCCGGTCCTGCGCATCGCCGCGCTGATGGCCGCCGCGATGATCGCGGCGACGATCCTGTTCTCCGCCCTGATCGCCCTCGGCCGCACCGGCTTCGCGGTCTGGTTCAGCGCCACCGGCTGCGCGGTGAACGCGATCCTCTGCCTCGTGCTCGTGCCGCGGGCAGGCGCCACGGGTGCCGCGCTCGCGGCCCTGGCCGCCGAAATCGCGATGCTCGCAGTGGTTGTATCCGTGTTCCACCGGTCCGTCGGGGCGCCGCTCGTGCCCCGCGACCTGCCGGCGATCCTCGCTCCGCCCCTCGCCATGGCGGCCTGCGTCTTCGCGAGCCCGGCCGCGCTCGCTCCCGTCGCCCTGCCGGCCGGCGCGATCCTCGCCCTCGCCGGCGCCCTGTGGCTGCGCCCGCGCAATTCTCTCTCCAGCCTCTCAAGCCCGGAAGCCTCGTCATGACGCCGGATACGCCCCCGCCCTCCGAGACCCCGATCCTGTCGGTGATCATCCCGACCTACGGCCGCGCCGAGACCCTGCGGCTGACGCTGGCCGCCTTCGATCGCCAGGAGACCGAGGCCGCCTTCGAGATCGTGGTCTGCGACGACGGCTCGGTCGACGGCACCGGCGCGGTGATCAGCCGGGCGGTCGCGACCGCGCGGCGGCCGGTGGTGCACCTGCGCCAGGAGAATGCGGGGGCGAACGCCGCCCGCAACCGGGCGATCGAGGCCGCCCGCGGCACGCGCCTGCTCATCGTCAACGACGACACCATCCCCAGCCCGAACCTCGTCGCGGCGCACCTGGCGGCCCATGCCCGGCGCGGCGGGCGCGAGACGGCGATCCTCGGGCGGATGACGATCGACCCGGCCCTGCCGTTCTCGCCGTTCGCGGCGCTCCATCACGACGCCTCCTACGATGCGCTCGCCGGCAGGGTCGAGCTCGGCTGGGACGCGTTCCTGACCTGCAACGTCAGCGTCGACGCCGGCTTCCTGCGCGAGGCCGGCGGCTTCGACCAGCAGTTGACCTGGCACGAGGACATCGAGCTCGGCGAGCGGCTGGCGCGGCGCGGGATGCGCCTGTTCTACGAGCCGAAGGCGCTGGCCTACCACCACCACTTCCTCGACGAGGCGGCCTACCTGCGCATCGCCGAGCGCGAGGGCGCGGCCCTAGTGCTGTGGTACCGCAAGCGCCCCGACCTCGCCCCCGACCTCGCCCGCCTCGGGCTCGTCGGCCCAGAGCCCTTCGGCCGCGCCCGCCGCCACGCGCTGGCCGACCTCGTGATGCCGGAGGTCGCCCTGCCCGGCTGGCGGGCCGCCGCGCGCTCGCTCACCCGCCTCAGCCCGGCCGCAGGCCGCACGGTGTGGCGCCGGCTGTTCCAGCGCCGCAAGCGCCTCGCCATCGCCCGCGCCTTCGCGGAGGCCGCGTGACGAACCGCATCCGGGCGGCGGTTCTGGTCGCGCTCCTGCCGATGCTGGTGGCGGCCACCGCCTGCCAGCCGGCGGAGCCGCCGAGCCTGCAGCGCATCCTCGTCGATCCGGCGGGCTCGACCATGCCCGGTTACCGGACGGTCGCGGCGCTGTCCGCGGTGCCGTTCGCGAGCCTCGCGGCGGGCAGCGCGGTGCTGGTCAAGGGCGGCCGCTTCGACGGCGTCGTGGTCGTCGCGGCCCGCGGCACCGCCGAGGCGCCGGTGACGCTCGCCGCGGTGCCCGGCACCGAGCCGGTGCTGTCGAACTCGGTGGTGTTCGAGAACGCCGCCCACGTCGCGGTGTCCGGGCTGACCGTGCGGGGGGCCGTGAATTCCGGGTTCATCCTGCGCCGGGGGAGCCACCACGTCACGGTGCGGGATTCGGCCGTCGACGCCTCGGGCCTCGGCATCTGGATCGGCGACGGCTCCGGGGCCGGGCATCGCATCCTCGGCAACCGGCTCACCGGCAACAAGACCCATGGCATCGCGGTCGACGTGATCAACGCGCCCGCCGACGACCCGACGATCATCGCGGGCAACACGGTCTCCGGCAGCGGCATCCACGGGATGGAGATCAACGGCTCCGGCTACGTCGTCGAGGGCAACCGCGTCCACGACAACGGCGTCGGCATGTCGGGCACCTCGGGCATCCACGTCTACGCCAAGGATGCCGCCCAGGACGCGGGCGACCGCAACACCATCCGCTACAACGTCGTCACCGGGCAGCGCGAGACCACGGGGCAGGACGGCAACGGCATCCAGGTCGACCAGTGGTGCGACGACAACCTCGTCGCCTTCAACGTCGCGACCGGCAACGACGGCGCCGGCATCAACCTGTTCGACGCCGGCCGGAACCGCGTCGAGAACAACACCGTCGTCGGCAACATGGCCGATTCCGGCGGCCGGCACGCCTACAAGGGCGAGATCGTGCTGGCCAGCGACTACACCAAGCAGGTCGGCCGCACCGTCGACAACCGCGTCCTGAACAACATCGTGGTGGCGACGCGGGCGAACGTCGCCGCCATCGCCGTCGAGGCCACGAGCACGGGCCGCGGCAACGCCATCGGCCCGAACCTGCTGCGGCACGCCGCCGGCGGCCGGCTCTACGCCTACGGCGCCACCCGCACCGACGACGGCACGTCGCTGCCGCTGGGATCGCGCGCGCCGGACCTCACCGAGGCGCCGGCCTTCGCCGACATCGCAAAACCCTTCGCGAACGGCTTCGCGCTGACCCGCGCGCTCGCGCGCCCCGGCATCCCGCTCGGCGCGACGCGGGACCTGCCCGGCCGCCCCTACGCCCCCAACGAGGCCCCGTCCTTCGGCGCCTATCGGAGCCCCTGACATGACACTCCGGATCGGAATCGACGCCCACGTCCTCGTCGGCAAGATGCAGGGCAGCCGCACTTGGCTCGTCAACGTGGTCGGCCGCGCCGTGGCGCGCCACCCGGACGCGACCTACGTGATCTACTCCGACGACCCGGGGCGCGCCGCGACGATGATCTCCGGCCCCAACGTCGAGCACGTCCGGCTGCCGCGGGTTCCGCGGGCCGTGCGGCTCCTGGCGGTCTGGCCCTGGTTCGTCCACCGCGACCGGATCGACGCGCTGGTGACCACCTACATCGCCCCGCCCCTGGTGCCGGGCGGGCGGCAGGTCGTCGTGGTGCACGACATCCTGTTCGAGACCCATCCGTCGTTCTTCTCCTTCGGGATGCGCTGGCGCACCCGCCTGCTGACGCGGCTCGGCGCCAAGCGCGCCCGCCTCGTCGTGACGATCTCGCGCTACAGCCGCGATTCGATCGCGCGGACCTACCGGATCGACCCGGCCCGGATCGCCGAGGTCCGGTGCGGGACGAGCCCGCCCCGCACCGGCGCGATCACCCGCTCGCCGATCCGCGACGGGCGCCCCTACCTGATGATGGTCGGGCGCCTGGAGCCGCGGAAGAACCTCGCGCTGACGCTCGACGCCTTCGCGCGGCTTCCCACAGGGGCTGCGCGCCTCGTGGTGGTCGGCAAGCCCGACGGCGAGCGCCCGGAGACGCTGGCGCGGCTCTCGTCGATGGCCGACGTCGTGCACGTGGCCGGGATCGACGACCGCGGCCTCGGCGACCTCTACGCCAATGCCTCCGCCCTGGTGTTCCCGAGCGCCGGCGAGGGCTGGGGCATCCCGGTGCTGGAGAGCCTCGCGCTCGGCACGCCGGTGATCGCCTCCAACGTCACCGCCATCCCCGAATCGGGCGGCGACGCGGCGAGCTACTTCGACCTCGACGCGCCCGACCGGGTCGAGCGTCTCGCCGCGCTGATGCAGGCGGCGGTCGAGGGCCGGCTGCCCTTCGACCCGGCCCGCGCCCGCGCGCACGTCGCCCGCCACGACTGGGACGGCCCGGCCGCCGCCTTCGTCGACGCGATGCGGCGTGCCTTCCCGGCCCGCGATGCGGCAGCGGAGGCGTTGCGCGCCCTGGTCAAGTCGCACTGAACGCCTCGATCGGATCCGGGCGTCGCAGGCGCGAAACCCGGATCCGCGGTTTCGGAAGGGATCGGCTCCGTGCGGGCTCCGGCGCCGTCGGCCGGAACCCCGGTCACCCGCGGTGGAACGTCCAGCCGAACTCCGACAGCAGCAGGCGTGCGGCGGCCGCATCGTCGGAAAAGCGCAGGCGCCCGCGGCCGGCCGCGACCAGGGCGGGGTCGCGCTCCGGTGCGACGCCGCGGTCCGTCGCCGCGCCGGCGCGCTCCAGGGCGATCGCCAGGGCCGCGCGCGGAAACGTGCCGTCCGGATCGATCGGCGTGCGGGCGGCGGCACGCAGCAGGGCCGGCGCGTCCGCCGCGACCTCCGGCCCGACGAGGGCGCGGGCGGCCGTGCGCAGATGCGGCAGACCGATGCCGTCGTCGCCCGCGGTGCCGACGGCCGTCCAGGCCTCGGCCACGAGGCGGTCGGCGAGGCCCGGCAGGCCACGACAGAGCGTCGCCGCCGTGCTTCGGCCGATCTTCGAGATCACGGCCGCGTGCCGCTCGACCGCCGCGTCCACCGCGGCGGCGGTCTCCGATTCGGCAAGCAGCGGGACCGCGACCGATCGTGCCCCGGGCATGGCCTGCGGCGCACCCGCGATCAGCAAGCCGAATTGCGGCAGCTCGGCCGCGAGATGCGCGAGGGCGCGCAGGAAGCCCGGCTCCGAGACCGCGCCGACATCGGTCAGGACGATGGATACGGTTCCGGAAACATCTCCGCCATCAAGGCCTTCGGCGAGGATCTCCGTCAGGCGCGCGAAGGTGGTCTCGGGCAGGCAGCGCAGGCCGAGCACCCGCGTCTGGTGCGCCAGCTTGTCGGCCACGGCGGCCGCGATCGCCGTGCTGCCGCTGCCGGCCGGCCCCGACAGGCAGATTGGCCCCCGCGCTTCGGCGACCAGGACCCGGATCCGCCAGACCAGCGCGTCGCGGCCGACGAGGCCGGACGACCGGACGGCCTCGCCGCCGCGCGGGCGGATCGCGCCGGAGCGGCTGGGCGGGAAGGGATCTCGGGCTGTCGCGAGCATCGTGGAGCGTTCCGATTCGGGCCGCCCTTGGCGGTCCCGAAGCAGAGTGTCGGCAGAGGGTGAAGGCTGACTTAACCCAGGGTTGTAACGACTGCGGGAAATGCCCCAGGCGTGCGGTGTCCCGCGGTGCCGGGCCGGGTCAGGCCGGCATCCCGGTCAGCCATCTCAGCGCGACCAGGGTGCCGGTCACGGTGAGCGCGCCGCCGATCCGGGTGGCGATCTGGGCGAACGGCATCAGTGCCATGCGGTTGGCGGCCGTGAGGATCGCCACGTCGCCGGTCCCGCCCTGCCCCGAATGGCAGGCGTTCACGATCGCGGTCTCGATCGGGTACATCCCGAGCAGGCGCCCGACGACGAATCCGGTGCCCATCAGCGTGGTGACGGTGGCGACGATGGTGATCAGGTTGGTGATCGTGAACGCCGCCATCAGCTTGTCCCAGGGCGTCAGCGCGACGCCGATGGCGAAGAGCAGCGGATAGGTCATGCCGGTCTGCACGAACTTGTAGACCACGAAGCCGCCGGCCTGGAGGTGGGGCGAGACCGCGCTCGAGAGCTTGGCCAGCACCGCGAGGAACAGCATCGCCACGGGGGCGGGCAGGCCGGTGAGGTGGTGGGCCATCACGCCGAAGAGGTAGAGGGTGATCGCGGTGAGGCCGGCGGCGGCGATGGTTGAGACGTCGACCTGCCCGGAATTTGCCTCGGCCTTCGCGGCGGCGTCGCCGGGGGGCGTCGCATCGTGGTCGGGCTGGAGCTTTCCCTCTCCGGTCAGGTGGGGATAGCGCTTGCCGACGAAGTTCAGGGTGCCGGCGAGGATGATCGCCGTGAGGCTGCCGAGCATCACCGGGGGCAGCACCTGGGCGAACACGTCGCCCTGCGGCTGGCCGAGGATCCGGGCGTAGCCGATCGAGAGCGGGATCGCGCCCTCGCCGACGCCGCCGGCCATGATCGGCACCACGATGTAGAAGAAGGTGTGGCGGACGCCGAGGCCCAGCATCGTCCCGACGAGTGTGCCGACCGCGCCGGCCACCAGCGAGCCCACCGCAAGCGGCACGAAGATCTTGAGGAAGCCCTTGATCAGCACGTCCCGGTCCATCCCCAGGATGGAGCCGACGATGATTGCCGCGATGTAGATGTAGAGGAAGTTGGTGAACTTGGTGAAGTCGACGATCGCCTTCTCGACCTGCGGCGGGATCAACTTGCAGTAGACTAGGGCCGAGGGCACGAAGGTCGCGAAGATCGCCCCCGCGCCGATGTTGCGCAGGATCGGAAGGCGCTTGCCGATCTCGGCGCAGGTGAAGCCGCCGAGCACCAGCACGGCGATCATCGTCGGCCCGTCGGGTCGGATCTCGCCCTCGGAGGTCAGGATCGCCAGGAGCACCGCGACGATCGCGTAGATCGGCAGCGGGATGATGCCGATCCGGGTGTCCACCAGGCGCCACCAGCCGAGCGGCCAGAACCGGCGCGTCGGGTCCGAGCCCGGAACGGGCCGATCCGCGAGGGGCGGAGAGAGGGGGGCTCGTCACGGGGCGTCCTTCCGAAGATCCGGCCTCTCCGCGGGCCGGCCCGTTCTTGCCGACGGGGTGGTCGTGTCCCGGTCGGTCACGTCGTCGCGACCGACCTGGCCCGGAACTCGTCGAGGCCCGGGCGCCCGCCCGCAGGAGCCTGGATCCGCCGGGACTTCGACGGATTCGGGCTGCGCCGGCACCGTCATCTCATCCCGAAGCCTCCAGGAACGTCAATGGCCCGCGGACGGGCCGGCTGAGAGACCGCGCCGGCTGTCTCCATCCATGACCCGCGGCCGGCCGGGCATGAAAAAAGGCCCGGCGTTGCCGCCGGGCCTCGAAGGATGGATCTCGGGTCTGCAGATGCCCGTCCGTGCGGGTCTCGTCGAAACCCGCGCGGAGCCGACGCCCGATCCGGCGCGTCGCCTCAGAAGTCGCGCTGGACGCGAACCTTGGCCTGGAAGACGTCGTCGCTGGTCGCGGTGCGAACGGCGCCGCCGGCGTTGATCGCGGCGATGCGCGAGTAGGCGGTCGGATCCTTGTCGGTGTCGATCACGCGGCCGTTCTTGACGCCGATCTGGGTGTAGAGGCCTTCCACACCGATATCGAGGTCCTTCACCGGCGACCAGATCAGGCTCGCGCCGGCGACGAACTGGTAGGTGTCGCG